>DYSA01000012.1:5168-20646 GCA_020726425.1 Fibrobacter succinogenes
TGGTGAACGCGATGGTGAACGCGATGGTGAACGCGATGGTGAACGCGATGGTGAATTTCATCTTGCAAATCCGGTGAATCGTGGTTCAGGAGCCCCGGAACGAGAATTCTGGGCATGTATTTCACATCGGATCAATACTGGTATCCCCGCTGAAATGTTCCTTTTGAGAGGGAGGCTTGGGATGTGGTGAAGTACCTTTGTATCTTTAAAAAATCTTTTTACATTTTTCTCTTAAGTTTTTTTTCAAGGGGGACGATAGATGTAGTATGAAAGGCGGCAAGGATGCTGCTGAAGGAACAAAGCCCAAGAGCGGGCGACAAACATGGAGGTTTGTATGCGTATTAATCATAACATTTCGTCAATGACGACTCAGGGTGCACTTTTCACAGCAAATCGTTCAGTTGCTGGAAATCTCGAAAAACTCTCAACTGGTCTTCGGATTAACCGTGCAAGCGATGATGCCGCAGGACTCTCAATCTCAGAAAATCTTCGTGCTCAGGTAAAGGGTACCGCTCAAGCCAAGAAAAATGCGCTTGATGGTATCTCTCTTCTCAATATTGCAGAAGGTGCCGCCAACGAAATTTCATCAGTCCTTCAGCGTATGCGTGAACTCGCAATTCAGTCTGCTTCAGACACTCTCACCGACACCGAACGTTCCTATACCAATCAAGAATTTTCCCAACTTCGCGAAGAGATCGACCGCATTGCCGATGTCACCAATTTCAATGGTCAGTCATTGATTTCAAAAGACAGCGGTTCAACGGGGCGGTTTGGTTCTGGTACCACCGGTTCAACTCTCTGGATTGATGCAAACGATCAGATTGGGAAAGACTCACTTACCATTACCATTGATACCATGAGTACTGATTCTACCGGGCTGAAACTCGATGATGACACACTTTCAAGTCAAACCAGTTCATACGCGGCGATTACTGCGTTGGATGGAGCTATTGGATCGGTAAATGCTATGCGTTCTGACCTCGGTTCGTGGACAAATCGTCTTGAAAGTACTATCAACAACCTTACTATCTCGAATACCAATCAGGCTGCTGCGGAATCTCAAATCCGTGACGTTGACTTTGCGTATGAATCTTCGCAGTTTACGAAGAATCAGATTCTTACTCAGTCGGCAAATGCAATGCTTGCTCAGGCGAATCAGGTTTCACAAGGTGTTCTTTCGCTTCTTCAGTAAGTTTCTGTTATTTCTTGAATTTTGTAATTGGTTTTGTTCTTTTAAAAAAATCTGCCGGCAAGGATGCCAGCAGATCAAAATGAGCCCAATTTGGGCGACAAACATGGAGGTTTGTTATGCGTATTAATCATAATATTTCGTCAATGACGACTCAGGGCGCGCTTTTTACTGCGAATCGCTCTGTAGCAGGAAATCTTGAAAAACTGTCAACTGGACTTCGTATTAACCGTGCAAGCGATGATGCTGCGGGGCTTTCGATTTCTGAAAATCTTCGCGCTCAAGTCAAAGGGACTGCTCAGGCGAAGAAAAATGCACTTGATGGTATTTCGCTTCTTAATATTGCAGAAGGTGCAGCGAATGAAATTTCATCGGTTCTTCAGAGAATGCGTGAATTGGCAATTCAGTCTGCTTCAGATACGCTAACAAACACTGAACGTTCCTATGCCAATCAGGAGTTTAGTCAGCTTCGCGAAGAGATTGACCGTATCGCCGATGTGACCAATTTCAATGGACAATCGCTTATTTCGAAAGACAGCGGATCTGCAGGACGCTTTGGTTCTGGTACCACCGGTTCAACTCTCTGGATTGATGCGAACGACCAGATAGGTAAAGATTCTCTTACAATCACGATCGATACCATGAGTTCTGACTCTACAGGGTTAAAGCTCGACGATGACACGCTTTCAAGCCAGACCAGTTCATTTGCGGCGATCACCGCATTAGATGGTGCCATTGGATCGGTAAACGCAATGCGTTCAGATCTCGGTTCGTGGACAAATCGTCTTGAAAGTACGATCAACAACCTTACTATTTCGAATACCAATCAGGCTGCTGCGGAATCTCAAATTCGCGACGTTGACTTTGCATACGAATCTTCTCAGTTTACTAAGAATCAGATCCTTACTCAGTCTGCAAACGCAATGCTTGCACAGGCGAATCAAGTTTCTCAGGGGGTGCTTTCACTTCTTCAGTAAATTGATGAGTATTAGTAGTTTTCGCCGGAGTGTGAAAACTAAGCTTACAAGATATTTGAAACGATTACTAAAAATAGATTCGGCAAGGATGCTGAATAAAAACGTCCCTTCGGGGGCATACATGGAGGTATGCTATGCGTATTAATCACAATATTTCGTCAATGACGACTCAGAGTGCACTGTTTACTGCAAACCGCGCAGTATCGGGAAATCTTGAAAAACTGTCAACCGGTCTTCGGATCAATCGCGCAAGTGATGATGCTGCAGGGCTTTCGATTTCTGAAAATCTTCGTTCCCAGGTTCGCGGAACTGGACAGGCCAAAAAGAATGCCCTTGATGGTATTTCTCTGTTGAACGTGGCTGAAGGTGCAGCGAATGAAGTATCCTCGATTCTTCAACGTATGCGTGAACTCGCCGTTCAATCTTCAACCGATACGCTTACCGCCACTGAACGTTCATACACGAATCAGGAATTTGATCAACTCCGGCAGGAAATTGATCGAATTGCCGATGTAACAAATTTCAATGGTCAATCATTGATTTCAAAAGACAGTGGAGCGGTAGGTCGTTTTGGTGCAGGAACAACTGGATCAACTCTTTGGATCGATGCAAATGACAATGTGGGAAAAGACTCTTTAACCATCACGTTAGATACATTAAGTGCTGATAGTAATGGTTTGAAACTGAACGATGATTCGCTTGCGAGTCAAACTTCTGCTAAAACAGCTATAACCGCTCTTGATGGTGCAATTGGTTCGGTAAACTCAATGCGTTCCGATCTCGGAGCATGGGTCAATCGTTTGGAAAGTACAATCAATAACTTGACAGTGTCCAATACTAATCAGCAAGCTGCGGAGTCGCAGATTCGCGATGTTGACTTTGCGCATGAATCTTCGCAGTTTACGAAAAACCAAATCCTTACTCAATCTGCGAATGCGATGCTTAGTCAGGCAAACCAGACGAGTCAGGGAGTTCTTTCTCTTCTTCAGTAAGTAACTTGGATTTAACCCCTCCAGAACAGTTGAAGGAGGGGGTATTTCGATGATTTTGCCTTTCAGATGAATGTCTTGAATGGCGACAGTGCCTTAAACACGGCATAGTAATTTTCTGCGGTGCCTTGGCGCTGAATACCCAAAACGAAGGAGGAGTACTCTGTAGGCAAGATCATTGAAAAAAGTTTTCGGCATGGAAGCCGGAAAGTATAAACGCGCTCCTTCGGGAGCATACATGGAGGTATACGATGCGTATTAACCACAACATTTCGTCGATGACCACTCAAGCTTCGCTTTTTTCAGCGAATCGTGAAGTTGGCAAGAATCTCGAAAAACTCTCAACAGGTCTGCGGATCAATCGCGCAAGTGATGATGCGGCGGGACTTGCTATTTCTGAAAATCTTCGTGCTCAGGTAAAAGGTACCAGTCAGGCAAAGAAAAATGCTCAGGATGGTATTTCTCTTCTGAATGTAGCGGAAGGTTCTGCGAATGAAGTTTCTTCGATTCTTCAGCGTATGCGTGAACTTGCTGTTCAATCATCGACTGATACATTAACTGATACTGAACGTCAATTTACCAACCAGGAATTCGACCAACTCCGTCAGGAAATTGACCGAATCGCCGATGTAACAAATTTCAATGGGCAATCATTGATCTCAAAAGACAGTGGAGCGGTAGGTCGTTTTGGTGCAGGTACAACGGGCTCTACACTTTGGATCGATGCGAATGATAATGTGGGAAAAGACTCACTTACGATCACGCTCGATACGTTGAGTTCTGATAGTAACGGGCTTAAATTGTCAGACGATAGTTTGAGTAGTCAGACTTCAGCAAAATTATCCATAACAGCTATTGATAATGCGATTGGTTCGGTGAATTCAATGCGTTCCGATGTGGGTGCGTGGGTGAATCGTCTTGAAAGTACGATCAATAACTTGAACATTTCGAACACAAACCAGCAGGCAGCGGAATCTCAGATCCGCGATGTTGATTTTGCGTACGAATCGAGTCAGTTTACTAAAAACCAGATTCTTACGCAGTCTGCAAATGCGATGCTTGGTCAGGCTAACTCGACCAGTCAGAGTGTATTGCAGCTGCTTGGATAGTTTTTTCTCAAATCCTCCTCTTGAACAATTGATAGAGGAGGATGATTCCCATTGATACAGCCTTCAGATGATTTTCATCTTGATGGAGGCAGATAGTGACCGTACATCGGTCAGTTTTAAAATGTTGTACGGCACTATTACACCGAAAAAAGGAGACGTATCGGAAGAAGGAAATATCAATGAAAAATTCGGCATGGATGCCGAATGGTATGAACGCTCCTACGGGAGCATACACGGAGGTATGGTATGCGTATTAACCACAACATTTCGTCGATGACCACTCAAGCTTCGCTTTTTTCTGCGAATCGTGAAGTGGGCAAGAACCTCGAAAAACTCTCTACAGGTCTGCGAATCAATCGTGCAAGCGATGATGCGGCAGGTTTGGCAATCTCTGAAAACCTTCGTTCTCAGGTGAGAGGTACGAGTCAGGCAAAGAAAAATGCTCAAGATGGGATTTCTCTCTTGAACGTTGCCGAAGGTTCTGCAAATGAAGTGTCTTCAATTCTTCAACGTATGCGTGAACTGGCTGTACAGTCATCCACCGATACGTTGACTAATACTGAACGTGCATTTACGAACCAAGAGTTTGACCAGCTTCGTCAAGAAATTGACCGAATTGCCGATGTTACAAATTTCAACGGTCAAACGTTGATTTCTAAAGACAGTGGTACTGCCGGTCGCTTTGGTTCAGGAACTACCGGATCCACTCTTTGGATTGATGCTAACGATAATGTCGGTAAGGATTCTCTGACAATATCGCTCGATACATTGAGTTCTGATAGTAATGGATTGAAGCTTGATGATAATAGTCTGAGCAGTCAGACTTCTGCGAAATTATCTATTACGGCGATTGACGATGCTATTGGTTCGGTAAATTCAATGCGCTCCGATGTCGGTGCGTGGGTGAATCGACTTGAAAGTACTATTAATAACCTGAACATTTCGAATACAAACCAGCAGGCAGCGGAATCTCAGATCCGCGATGTTGACTTTGCACACGAATCGAGTCAGTTTACTAAGAACCAGATCCTTACGCAGTCTGCAAATGCGATGCTTGGTCAGGCTAATTCGACCAGCCAAAGTGTATTGCAGCTGCTCGGATAGGTCGCTTTCTTGGAGATACAATAGTTTTAGGCACAGAAGGGGGATGGAAACATCTCCCTTTTGTACGTTTGGACGAAAGAATTGGCGAATCGCTTTCTCGCATTGCCCCCGAAATCAACTATTTTCCCGCGGTAAAAATTAATGATAACCACCTCAAATGGTGCGAGATTTACTCTGCTATCATCACTAATAAGAGTTACGCTTCCTGTATGGAGCAGAATTGCGAGGAATAAATGGCAAAAGTACCGATGACACAAGCTGGTTTTGAAAAATTAATGGCAGAACTGGAGAATCTCACAAAAGTACAACTTCCTGAAATTATCGAAAAGGTTGCTGAAGCTCGTTCGCATGGAGATCTCAAGGAGAATTCAGAATACCACGCTGCTCGTGAACGTCAGGGACATATTCAGGATAAAATGAAATATCTCGAAGATCGTCTCAGTTCAGCGCAGGTGATTGAAATCTCCGGTGATACTGACACGATTATGTTCGGATCAAAAGTGACAACCGTTGATCCCGATTATGAAGATGACGAAGATGAGTACGAAGTGTACACGCTTGTTGGTCAGGATGAAGCGGATCCGACAGAAGGGATGATTTCGGTCACTTCACCTATGGGACAAGCTCTCTTGGGGAAAAAAGCGGGAGACATGGTGAGTGTTCCTGCTCCTGCTGGATCATACGAACTGAAAATTATCGCTTTCGAATAGCCAAATTATTGATACTGATCCTACGATTCAATGAAAAATGTCGGGCATCCTTTGTGGGTGTCCATCTCAAATAAGGAGCATCCGTGCAGGCTGACCATATCAGAAATTTCTCGATTATTGCTCACATCGACCATGGTAAATCAACCATCGCTGACCGATTCCTCGAACTGACCGGAACTATCTCGAGTCGTGATATGGAAGCTCAGGTTCTCGATGACATGGATCTGGAAAAAGAGCGGGGAATTACGATCAAAGCTCATCCGATTCAGATGAAATATCTCGCCGATGACGGAAATACCTACACGATCAACCTGATCGATACTCCGGGGCACGTGGATTTTACCTATGAAGTTTCTCGTTCCTTAGCGGCCTGTGATGGCGCACTTCTCGTGGTTGATGCGGCTCAGGGAATCGAAGCACAGACGCTTTCAAATGTCTATCTTGCGATCGAAAATGATCTGGCCATTATCCCGGTGATGAACAAAATCGACCTTCCTGCTGCACAGCCAGAAGTTGTTGGGCATCAGATTTCCGATCTCCTTGGTTGTTTCCCTGAAGAGATTCTTACCTGTTCTGCGAAATCGGGAATGGGAATCAAAGAACTTCTGGAACACATTGTAAAAGAGATTCCCGCACCAAAATACGAAATCACAGGGCAGACCAAAGGGTTGGTATTTGACTCGGTATTTGATTCGTACCGTGGTGCGATCGCCTATGTTCGCATGATGGAAGGAGAACTGAAACGCGGTGACAAGATGAAATTCATCAAGTCCGGCGAAGAGTATGAAATCACGGAAGTGGGAACGTTCGGATTGAAACGAATCCCGTGTGAAAAACTCAGTGCCGGTGAAGTGGGATATGTGATTTCCAATATCAAGGATCTCGCAAATATCCGTATCGGTGACACTATGACCCTTCAGAAAAATCCCGCCACCGAGGCGATTGAAGGGTATAAAGAGATCAAGCCGATGGTGTTCTCCGGACTCTATCCCGTTGATAAGGGCGATTACGAAATGTTGCGCGATGCTCTGGATAAACTCCGTCTCAATGACTCGTCGCTTGAGTTTATTCCTGAATCTTCCGAAGCACTTGGGTTTGGATTCCGCACCGGATTCCTCGGTTTGCTGCACATGGAAATCACTCAGGAACGGCTCTCCCGTGAGTTTGGTGTGGAAATTATCACAACTGTTCCCAACGTGAAATACATAATTCAGAAAAAAGATGGTTCCTCCATAGAAATCGAACGTCCTGGTGACCTTCCGCCTCTCGGTGATATTGAAAGTATTGCCGAACCTGTGGCAAAGCTTCAGATTGTAACTCCCACTGACTATACCGGAGTGATCATGAAACTTTGCGATGATAAACGAGGACTTCTTCAGGGAATGGAGTACATCGATACAACTCGCGTAATGCTCAACTATCGCATTCCTATGGCTGAAATTATGGTTGACTTCTTTGACAGTCTAAAAAGTTGTTCCAGCGGATATGCTTCTATGGACTATGAACTCGATGGTTATAATATCGACAATCTCGTTCGTTTGGATATCTTGATTAACGGCGAAATGGTCGATGCGTTCTCTTCGATTGTTCACCGCGACAAGGCGTATAACATGGGGAATGAATTGACCGTCAAATTGAAAGATCTGATACCACGTCAGATGTTTGCAGTGGCAATTCAGGCGGCGATCGGGATCAAAGTGATCGCGCGAACCACCGTGAAACCATACCGCAAAGACGTGACTGCCAAGTGTTACGGAGGAGATATCTCCCGTAAACGGAAACTTCTGGATAAACAAAAAGAGGGTAAAAAACGCATGAAACAGGTGGGGAATGTAGAAATTCCACAAAAAGCGTTCCTCGCAATTCTGGATCGATCAGACAGCTAAATTTGATTCAAGCCGAATACAAAAAAGGATCACTCATTTGGGTGATCCTTTTTGCATCAAAGTTGATAGTGTTGCTCGATGATCTACTTCTTCTGAGGTTCGCTTCCGGTGTGGCGAAGAAGAATTATCTCTTTGTCAGACAACAGTTTTGCTTCGCGAAGTTGCCGGTAGCTCAGGGGGAATTGATTGTTCAATCCCTGATACAAAAGTTGGGCATTGCGAAGTTTTTGTTCTGCTGCGGTTACTTCGGACTGATGGCGAACTGTTCGTTGATTTTCAATCATTGTTCGCCAGAGATTTCCGCGAAAAAGAAACAGTCCCATGATGAAAATCGTTATTGAAATAATCCCTGTCGTAGCAGATGCGATCATGATGCTACTGGTGTCACTGTTTTGACGTTCTACTCTTTGACGTAATGGTTTGAGTGTCGAGTCGGGAGTGTTAACTAGTGTTATTTTCCCCGAACGATACGCTTCGTTCAGAGCGGTGTAGACGTGGCAGGAAGAGAAAAACATGAAGCTGCAAAGTTCCGCAGTCGTCCGAGCACCATTTACATGAGCGATCACGTAGAGTGAAAAGTTTGTCACCGGATCATGCACCTGTTCAGGATGAATTGACATTGCACTTTCAAAAATGGAATCTGCAGTTATGATCGAACCGATATTTCCCTCTTCGTCAGTTTTTCGTGCAGATTCAAGAAGAACAAAGTTCGCCGGAATTGCAAGTGTGAGAAACTGGTCTGCATCCATGTTGGGTTTCGTATCAAAAATGTAATTCCCTTTTTTGATGCTAAACACAATACTGGTGATATCGATTATTCCACTCTGAACAATAATCGCCATCTCTTTTTGGTCGAGATACCCTTTTTTCAGAAGTTCATCGCTGAGAAGGCGATTGTTATTGTGGAATGTCGTATCAAGTTCTTTGATCTCCATTCCCGAGTAGTTTTTAACCTGTTTTAAATAAACAAAGAGGAAACGACGAATCGATTCCGCTTCACTTCGAGCATTGACAACTTGGCCATTTTTAAATGAAATGACATAGCGATTATCACCGGTGACGACGATAAGTTCACCAGTTGCACTATCCTGTTCAATAAGAAGGAAAATATTCGAAATATCAAATTCTGAAAGTGAACCACTGAATGACATATTATCTGTTTCCTTTCAAGATTGTTGGTATGAGTGAACGAATATTTTGGATCACAAAGAATAGTGAATACAGAATAGATGGCGCGAGAAGAGTCAAAACTATCGTTTGTGATGTAGATACGAAGAATGTTGGTCTGAGCGTCAGCACAAAAAGTACAATAGTGTAAGATATAAAGGTAAAAGGAAGAAGTATAAACCCTCGTTTCTTGCTCTTTGTTTTTAGGAAGAAATCTCGTGTTCCAGGGAAAATGATATCAGATATATGGGCTTTCACCAGGATTCCAATTCTCTTCGTATCGGCTATCTTTATTTTAAGCGCAGACACAAGTGATTCATTTGAAATATTTTGAATTACCGCCTGACATTCATTGCAGAAATCGGATGCGCGACATTTTTTACATACCGGTTTACCGCAAAGCACACACTCTCCATTTTTTTTGATATGCATGAGAGTTGGAACAATTAACGAGTTTATAATATAGAGAAGGATCACTATAAAGAGACTGATCTGAACGGGGAGTCCAAAGAATGATGCTCCCCAGAATTTCTGAATTGTTCCGGCAGGAGGATTTGAGAATAGCATGAAATTATCCCAGAATGAATCAGGAGAGATCGTGCCATAGAAGAAATTCCGTTGCAATGGCCATTCGTTGGCACCGAAGAAGTGTGAGTTCCGCTTGATAAATCCGTTTATTACATTTGGTGAAAGAGCCGCACCTTTTGCGATATAGTTTGAACCATCGGTGATTCCAACTTTCTCAAGATTTATCTGCCCATAGTTGTAATTGACTTCGGCAGAATTTGGATATGCATCCAATGCATTTTTGAACAGCGTTAGCGCCTTGTCAGAATCGCCAAATCCGTAATAGATTCCACTTGCTGCCATCAATACCTGTTCACTTGTTGGCCAGAGTTCGTAGGCCTGACGGATCAGTGCTACCGCATTTTGTGTGTTTTTTCGTTTGTACTGAATAAGCGCCATAGAAGTAAGGTGAAGTGCTTTCTCCTTAGTGCTAATTTTGGGATTCTCTGAAAGCGTTTTGATTTCGTTATAGAGAGCGGGTGTCGGCTGATTGTTCAATGCTTTTTCATAGAGAATGTAGGAACTTTCTTCTGAAAGAATATGTCCGAATCTACTTTCAATAATCCCCGAAAGTGGGGCGAGAAGTAGCAGTACTGCCGTGATTCTCGTGAGGAGAGCATTAAAATTATCCATAGCCACGCGAAGGAGAAGAATAGTCAGTACAACGAGCACTGGATACAACCCAAGAACGGTACTAACCAGTAAAAGCAGTGTCGTAAAAAAGATTCTCATACGATAGGGAACATTCAGTGGATATAGGCAGGTGAGTGGATGTATCGCCTTTGGATAGTGACGGATCATCAACATGAAAAACAGGAAGCTTGCCAGCACAAGAATAAGTCCTGAAATCATTTTAATTATAAGATGAACAATACCTACCTGAGTTTTCCAGTCGAATTTTACGCTTTCCGTGAATTTTGCAAGAACGGCAAAACGATCAACTTTTGACTGAGGTATAAATAACTGCGTCAACGATGGTTGAAACGAAACCGTGGCGAAGCGACTGACTTGATCTAAGCAGTAATTCGCTGTTTCATATCGATGATGGCTAAACTCAGATTCTGCGAGAAGTTTGAGCTGCTCGGCGATTGCAGGGAGCACGGTTATGCCCGATTCAAGCTGAATGCGTTCAATTTTTTCAAGAATTTGGTTTTGAAAAGTTCGTTCGTTGCGTTTGTGGAACTCAATAAAAAGTCCCCAGAGTTCTCCAATATCTGAACCTGCGACAGATATAGACTGTTGATAATACTGCTTTTTCTCAGAATCATTATTCGAGGATTCGGCAAGGAGTAGAGTGTACCATGGCGAAGACTGGTCTTGAGCAGAATGGAGACGGGAACGTATTGTTGAAGCATCGGGATAGCCGTCGCGCTGGTAATTTCCTAATACTCGCGTAAAAAGGTCATCTCGTTGCGTTATTGCTGATCTAATTGCTTCATAATCTGAAGTTTCAGTTATCGTTGCTGAAAAAATAATGGTGATAACGAATAGAATAAGAAGTGGGATTTTTTTTGTCATAAGATTCTGCTTTTTGATATGTACAACATATACTATTACCTATCAATATATATGGCTCTATTAGCTTCTGCCATGATAATCTTACGCTTGTTTCTTGTTCTCAGGAAAGTGTCACTTTGTTTTGAGTGAATAAAACATATTTTTGCTCGTGTCTATCATTTAATTGTGAGGTGAGTGTGGAGTCTCTGCAAACCAAATTTGAAGAATTATTTCATCGCGAATCCCAAGCGGGTACGTTTACTAAAGCTTCAATTACTGTCGTCTCTCAAAGTGGATCAATTCTTTCGTGTAATTATGGCATGAATGGAGAGAATCCAATTACTGAGAATACTCAATTTGATGTTGCGTCAGTTACAAAAACAGTTCCAGTATCAACGCTCGCGCTCATTGCTCTGGATCGCAAATGGATTACATTGGATACTCCGGTAAGTAATTTTATTCCAAATCTTGCATTGCGTTGTTCTAATCCTCCTCTTTTTCGCCACTTATTAACTCAAACGCTTGATTTTGGATTCTCTATGGCGGGATTGAAAGATCTTCCCGCAGTGGATTTGTTAGAACGCATTTTGACTGCTGAATTAAAAGCTGAACCGGGTGAAAAATTTTATTATTGCAACGCTACATCAATTTTGCTTGGCCTCGTTGTTGAAAGCGTATTCGGGGAATCGTTGGACAGTATCGCTCGAAATGAAGTTTTTTCACCGCTTGGGATGAATAATACTACATTCCGTCCCGACAGTTCGGTTAGATCGTTTATCGTGCCCACTGAAAAATGTTCTTGGCGCAATCGATCCATTCAAGGTGAAATTCACGACGAGAGTGCATGGAAATTGAACGAGATAATGATTCCCGGTGCTGCGGGGTTGTTCTCGACGACTCAAGATCTTTCGAAATTTCTTCGCATGGTCATCAATGACGGGGCAAATCTGTTCTCACCCGGGTTTATCGAATCCTGTGCAGAAAATTATATACCTTCAGTGGTTGGAGCAGAAACGGCCCTCGGATTTGAGTTTAATCAGCCCTACATGGGAGATTTGCGCTCTGGCAAGGCAATTGGTAAAACAGGATTTACTGGTTCAGTTATTGTTGCTGATTTAGAACGAAAATCCGGTTTTGCACTGCTGACTGATTACACTTGGCCAAAAAGAAAAGTTGATAAAGTTGGCATTATGAGATTGAGAAGTGCTTGTTCTGATCTTGTGTGGAGAGAATCTGGCAACTGGTGATTACTCGTTTTTTGATTTTTCGATTGCTCGTTTGACTGCTGCACTTCGCCGTTTTTCTGCAGCAATTCGAGCATCTCGTGATTCTCTCTGTGCTTTTTTGATTCTCGCTGTTTTTTTGGGGTCTTGGTGAGCTACTGCAGCCAAGTCGCCGTCGTTGTGAAGGTGCACACCTGTTTGCATCGCATGCATATTTCTCATTATAGCGAGAGAATCCGCAGCAATTCTGAGTGAATCTGCTTTTTGCTCGTCAGCATTTTTTGTTGTAGTGGTGTTGTTTCCATTTTTACAGCTACTTAAGATAAGTAGAATTGTCAGTATCGTAAGTAGTTTACTCATCATATATGCTCCTGTTGTCACTGTCTCTATAAAATAAAGAGGTTGCTCCCGAAAGAGCAACCTCTATTTCATTCTTTCACATCAAATCATACTATTACATTACAACTGCTTTAAGAACTTGAGATTTGTTCTGAGTTGAAATTTTCATCATGTACACACCTGATGGAAGCGCATTCAATTTAACATTGTTTGCACCTGCTGAAAGGTTCTGGTTGTCAACAGAACGAACAAGGCGACCATTTGCAGTAAAGATCTGAACATTGTAAACGCCAGCTGTCGCAACATTAAGGTTGAGAGTATTAGCATTAACACCGGTCATTTTGACAAAGCTGTTTTTGGCTGTAGCAATATTCTTGATAGGAGTTGCAACATTCGCTCCATACAATTTTACATTATTCACAGTAAATTCAGCATTTAACTCGGATGCGCCAGTCGTCAAAGGACGAATTGCGATACCAGTAACTTTTTTCAAATCAATAGAGGTATTTGCACCAAGACTGTATTGGTTATAGTGGAACGCACTCAAAGGAATCTTTCCTGAATTAACACCTTTGTTGACGTTGTTCAAGAGAACTTCCCATGGCTCGTCACCTTCTACAAACAGTTGAAGAGAAAGCGCGGTGTTTGTTTCATAGTCAAGAGAGATATGGGTAAGCCCATCGAATTGACCAGGAACATCTGATTCATCAGTATAGAACGTTGGCATGTTTTCCATTCCTGAAGGAATTTTAACAGACACATTGTTCAAATCGCCAACAACTACTGAAGATGAAGGGACTGACTGATTTGACAGGCTTTCATCATCCATGAATGTCCATGTCATGCCGGTGTATGGGTAGGCTGTACCGACGGTTTCGCTAGCCATGTAGCCCTTGATCGCATCGATAACTTCTTTACCTGATGCAAAGATAGCACCTTGCTTAGTTGCGTAGTCAGCAAATCCTTCCCATGCAGCCTTACGATCGCTCCAAGTATTCCACTTTTGGGAAATTACAAGACCGTATTTCTTTTCGTTAAATTCCGATAGAAGTGTTGCATAGTCATAAATCGGCGTAAAATAGTCAGTATGACATCCAATGTGCATTGGTGCTTTATTGCCTTTCATGCGCTGATCAAGTGAGTATTCAAGAGTTTTCTGAGCATTCGGTCCGGTCATCCCGTAGAGGATAAACATGTTGAAGTCAAACCCGGTAACTTTACCGTGTTTGTGAAACTCTTCCATAGACTCAATTTCTTTTTCATCAGTAGCTAATGCCATTTTATTATAGTTTGCCCAAACTGCATCGCGAAGATTTTCAGGAACGATCATAACATTTACAGGGTACTGCCAAAGACCAGTAGGCATAGAGTCGATATAGATTTTTTCGCCGTTTTCTTTCTGAGTCCAGATATTTGGAGTACCATTGTCTGTCGTGTACGGCCACAAGAAGTTTGTTCCATCTACGTTCTCTTCGTATCCTTCTTCAAGACCACAGTCGTAAAGGTAGTTTTTCGCTTTAAGAGCAAAGAACAGGTTTGAGTTTATTTCGAGACGGGGAGCGCGGAAACCGTACTGAGTTGTTGTTGCAGCGTATTTTTTGGCTGGTTCTTCACCACCAGCAATAACACCTTCCCACCCTTTTTGAGAGAGAGCTTTACCGGCAAGGTCTTTCCATCCCATAGTAAGGGCAGCGCCTTCAGTACCATATGCGTTAGCTTCATCAAATGTTTCACCAAGAGCATTAGTGCCAGAAGTACCATCGTCAAAACCTTCTCCGAACCCAAACTTGTCAAATGTTGTTTTTGGGTAGGGTGAGTTTGTTTCAATGTGGTCAAGTGTGTGGTTTCCGAGTTCGTGTTTGGCTGTTTGAATTTTTTTGACAGCATCAATCATATAAGGTTTTTGAACTTTCGTCCCGTTGAGCTTATCACTAAAAATGGCTTGTTCGCGACCATTAGCAGCAGCTACGATCCAATCATGTGTGCCGTTGTCATCGACCGTGCCGTTATTGTAGGAGCCATACTCTGACTGACGGTCATACCACTGAGGCCCCCAAGTAGGAACGTACAAACCTGCAATCATATTGAAGGTCATATGCCCGCCTTTGAGTTTTCCGCCGAGCGTTTTTACTGCCCATGAAATACCCATTCCGCCTTCGTTGATCTTGAGCGGGTTCTTTGTTGTACCATTGTCGTCTTTGCCGCCAACATTTGCTCGGTCTTTCCAATCAATTTCACCCGTTTTGTACTCGTATGCTGTTCCGACTTCTCCAGAATATCCGTTGTCATCCCAGATGAATGATACATACTGTTTTACATCCGCAGCTTTTTTGCCGCCAGGGATTGCTGATGATGGGAAGCAGAAGTCTGCTGCGAAAGTGGTTCCGGCCATTACTGCTACTGCAGTTGCTGCGAAAACATTGCGAATCATACACGTCTCCTTAGAGTTGTTTATTAGCTGGTAGTGCTAGTACCGAATCAAAAAAATCTTATACGACTAAAAGTAACGAAAAAAAAATGCTATTTCCATAAAAAGATTTGTGTTAAAGAATTAAGTATTGGTTCGAATGTACTTGTTCATTTTTGAAATTTAGTTTGAATTATGTTGTTTGATGCTAAATAGCTAGTATTTGAGCCATTTGATGATCGAATATATAGATGATTACTGTTGCCGTTTGGAAGAAATTGGATGGGTATTTCGGTTAAAAAACAACGAAAAAA
>DYSA01000229.1 GCA_020726425.1 Fibrobacter succinogenes
GCGGAACTCATCTGTTTAAACTGATTGTCAAAGGGTACCAAACCGTTAATCAGCCGATCACTCTGACCGAAACGGTAAAACGCCGCTATTTCCCAATCTCCACAACTCAAGAAGGGTACGCTCATGTTCGCCGAGAGATGGTGGTAACGGCGGCAACTCAGCCGATCCACCAGACTAGCGGATCCGCCAAGATTCAACTTTCTCGCAAAGATATTCAGCAGACTGCGGCGACCATGACTGATCCTCTGCGAGTTTTGCAAACACTTCCCGGAGTTGCTTCGGAAACAGACGCTTCGGCGCGACCGATTGTTCGCGGCGGTGACGTGCTCGAAGCGCGCGTTTTTATCGATGGAGTTCCCCTGATTCAACCGTATCACTTTGGCGGTGCTCGGTCGATTTTCAATCAATCTGCGGTGGAAAATCTCACGATCTACAAGTCCGGATTTCCGGCAAAATATCACGATGCTCAGTCCGCGATTATCACCGTTGATTCCCGCGAAGTTATCACTGATACCAATGTGGTTCTTGGCGATGTGAACATGCTTCAGTACAACGCCTACGTGGGAATTCCGCTGATCAAAGAGAAATTGGGAATCTACTTTTCTACTCAGGGATCGTATTTCAATGCGGGATTCAAACTCGGATGGGCTGTTATGTCCCGCACCGACTCGGAAGAAAAAGAGTATTTCAAACAGATGATGACCCGTTTTAGTCTCCCCGATTATCAGGATTTTGGTGGCGGTCTGGTCTGGAAAATCAATGATCAACTGAAATTGACCGTGAATGAGTCGTTCAATACAGATCGATTCAAATTTATTAATGCCTATGAAAAAGTAACCACCACCTATCGCTATGACAAAGTGTATGTCTATTCTGACTCAATTGCCGGAGTAAAACAGTTTTATCATAACCTTACCAGTGATCCGGAATTCAATGCAAAATTGAGAGACACCTCTTTCACTGTTGATGTGGAGATGGAATCGTTTAAGGAAAGCTCATACGGGTATTACTACAGCGAACGTGAAGCCCGCGAGAATTACGAAAATTACACCATCAAACCCAATCAACCGATCCAGTTCCAAGATCCCTATGATTATTACGGAGAGGAATACTATTACACATCTTACGCGCAAGAGTACGACTCCTATTCACAAGGAGATACCTATTTCGACGAAGATACACTGGCGGTTTACAAGTCGCGCTACAATATTCTTCACAGTAACTTGAGTTACATCAAAGATTCAGAAAATCATCTCGGATTTAAACTGGCGTGGCAAAAACGGTGGTGGGATATCGCGTTCCCGGATGCGCTTTCTGATTATATCCCCGAATCGAGTTACGATGTTAAAATCAACCAGATCAATGTAATCAGCGACTGGATCAATACGTCTGTGGATAATCACACATTCAACTCCGGCGTGCAACTAGATGCGAACTTTGCAAAATATGATGTGTACACTCCGCGGATGCTTCATGAAATAATCACCAAGGGGAACACCAACTTTGGCGATTTCTGGGGGCCCATGACCGGCGACACGGGAATGGATTTCAAGAGTCAGGCAACCTCATCTCCTTATTACAACAATTATGACACCGAATCAAATATGATCGATCGCCTTCTCGTGTCGTACAAGGGAAAGAAAAACTACCTCAACGGAAGTCTCTTTTTCGAAGATGATTGGAAAGTAACGGATCGCTGGAGACTCACTTCGGGAGCGCGTCTTGAAATCTCTTCAATCGACACCTCCTTTTCTCTCTCCCCGCGAGTGACTTCGCATTTTTCTCTCAATCCTAAAAATGAGTTTACCGCTTCTGCCGGTCTCTACACACAGAACAACTACGATGTTGCGGTGATTGCCCTTTCGGAAGTTCTTCAGCCGGAAAAAGTGTGGCATCTCGACTTGGGACTCGAAACCCAACTGCTTCCGTGGTTGAAACAGAAAACAAATCTCTACGGCAAATACTACTTTGATCTCGCTTCCGAACGGATCGAAGAGGCTGAACCGATCGATCCAGAATCAATTCGCGAAGAGCTTGAGCAGTTTGTAAAAGACAACTACAATGGACAAAACCTCGAAGATCTTGACCTCATGGAAGTATATAGAGCCTACATGATGGATTACAGTAGCCGCTTATACAAATCCCGCTTCAGCAATAGTGGAAAAGGATACGCCTACGGAATAGAATATTTCCTTGAATATTCGGTTAAAAATTTCTGGAACGGATGGATTTCTGCAACGGTTCAGCAGTCACAGCGCCAACGGCATCCCGGATGGAACTGGCATGAATTTCCTTCGTCGCGACCGTTCATGCTTTCGTGGGTGAACTACTACAAACTTCCCCGTAAATATGAGATCGGGGTAAAATATCGCTATATGCTCGGCATGCCTTACACCGAAACCGACTTTTCCAAAGGAATGAAAATCGGAACCTACAACGCCAAAAGATATGCACCCTATTCACGGGTGGATCTGCGAATTTCCCGTGCGATTGAAGGTGACAAAACAAAAAAGCATTTTTATATCGAACTGTGGAATGTATTTAATAAACCCAATGCCTTTGGTCTCGACAGCGAAACAAAGAAAATGCAGACAGGATCATTCAACCTTCCCGTGACTGCAATTTTCCTCGGTGGGGATTGGGAGTTTTAGTTTCTTCAACAGAGTAGCAAGGAGTTGTAATGAACAGCATAAGTGAATATATCGTAAACGGCGGGATCTTCATGTATCCCATTATCGGAGGAACAATCTGGGCCGTAATTCTTCTTTTAGAACGAACCGTGTTTTACTTTCAGACCGCGGCAAAACTCCAAAAAGAGGGAGACACAATTGAAACAATTCTCACCGAACAAGGCGTCGATGCAACCCTTTCATACCTAGCTCCACGAACGGGTTTGATCCCGCGAGTTGTCGCTGTGGCTCTGAAACATCACAAACTCCCTCTTCCCCGTATCGAAGAGAAAATGGATGTGGAACTCCTTCGCCACCTGCCGCGGTACAGCAAATCGCTGAACCTTCTGGCAACTCTCGCAGCGCTCATGCCAATTCTCGGACTTTTGGGAACCGTGACCGGAATGATCGCCACGTTTACCGTGATAAAACTTCAGGGAACCGGCGATGCGCAATCCATGGCTGGCGGAATCTCGGAAGCGCTGATTACTACGCAGGCCGGTCTGGTCGCTTCGTTGCCAATTATCCTTGGCCATCTTTTTATCACCGATCGCCTAAAACGGATCACCGATAAAACCCGCGAAGTGTGCGCATTTACCATCGACTATCTGAAAGATCAGGATCAGTGTGAACAGTAAAGCTCTCGACCAACTGGATGAATCACTGCAAAAAGCGGAAATATCCATGACTCCGCTTATCGATATGGTATTTATTCTGCTGATTTTCTTTGTGGTGACCACCACATTCACCAAAGAGACCGGAATTACCGTGGACAAAGCAAAAGCATCCACGTCGCAAATGATCAACGACAATCTCGTTTCGGTGGCAATCAAAAAAGATGGTACCTACTGGTGCAATGGGAAACCGTATCAACTTGATCCGCTGGTTGCAGAAATCCGCGGTGCCGTGGATGCCGACAGCACAACTAATGTATTGATCATTCCCGATCGAAACGGACAGGTTGAACCATTGATAACTATTCTCGACCGCCTTCGCGCCGAAAATATCACCCGATTCTCTCTCGGCACCGATCGGAAAACCGTTCCATGATTCAGCAATCGCTGACCACTGCGAATCAAAATCGCCGGCGGTGGATCTTTGCCGTTGCAACACCGATCATCTCCGCGATCCTTATCTTTTTGCTTGTTCAGCTCCCCGAACCTTCGGCAATTCCCGCAGAATCGCCCCCGCTCTACCTTGAGTATGTTGATGTCACCGAAAAGGTTCCTGAAAAAGAACCGGAAACTCCTCCCACCCGCGTAATAACCACAACGTCACCGAAAACGCCGACCAAGGAAACCGTAACTCCTCTTGCCGACATGGAACCATCGGTGAACGATAACTCACCGGCAACGGTAACCACCACAGTAAAACCGCAGGAGCCATCCAAACCAGCGGGATCCTCCGGTGAACCGCGCACTGTTTCAATCGAATCGGCGACTCAGTTGGATAATACTTCCTATGAACCGATCTACAATCCGAAACCAAACTATCCTACAATTCCGCAAAGTCAGGGAATCACGGGCTACGTGGATCTCGATCTTTCAATTGATGAAAAAGGAAAAGTAAAAGAGTTCACTATTCTCAAATCCTATGGCCACCCCACCTTTGGCGAAGAGACCGCGAAAGTAATTACCCGCTGGAAATTTCCCCCGCCGCGAATTGGTGGAAAACCGGTTCGGGTGATCTATCAATACCGGGTCTATTTTAGATTGAACTGAAATAATCACCATATCCACGGTATCACAACGACACAACACATTTATTGCACACCAACTCAATTCAGATAGTACAAAAATTGATAGTTTAGCATACGGGTAGACATTTTTTCTCTACGCGAACTCGTTCCAAACGTCCTGAGATTGCGCAAGAATTGTGGATTGAAAGCCAAATTTCGGTAGGGACACGGCGTGCCGTGTCC
>DYSA01000230.1 GCA_020726425.1 Fibrobacter succinogenes
ATGCACAGCCGTAAAACTCCGATGCACAGCCGTAAAACTCCGATGCACAGCCGTAGAAGTACGGTGCATTGCCGTAAAAGTACGGTGCACTGCCCCATTACAAGGTGTGCGAATATTTCGCGAAACATTTTGCCTGGACAGGAATGAATTTCCATGAGTGAGTTGGTTATCTTCTATGAAAAATCAGATTTCGTTGATCCATTGGTGCGGAACAATTTCAACTCTTTCTCGTATATTTCGCTGGCATAAACCATATTCTCTCTCTTAATGCAAATGCATTATCAATAAGGCGTCGCTATTGAGACTGACACTCAATGTAAAAGAGTTTGTATGAATCAAAATTACTATACATGGAACAGTGAAACTCCGATTCCTGTGGGGAAAACGAAGATTACCGTTCTGTCGGGATTTCTCGGCACGGGAAAAACCACGCTTCTCAACAGCTTTATAGCCAAAAGCGGCATGGAAAATGTGGTGGTGCTTGTAAACGACGTGGGTGAAATCAATGTCGATGCGTCGCTGATTCGATCCTCTTCACAAGAAACCGGAACCGCGCTCAAGCAGGTGATGGAACTGACCAGCGGATGTATCTGCTGTTCTGCAAATAGCGATCTCGCTTCGGCGATTTTTTCTCTCATTATGGAGTATTCGCCGGAACAGATTATTGTGGAATCAAGCGGCGTGGCTGAACCGGGCAACACCTTTGCTTCACTCTTTGTTCCCAATGGATATGGCAAAAAGATCAGCGATCTACTCGATTTCCAGAACATGATCACTCTGGTCAATCCGGACTATTTTGTGGAAAAGTGGGAGTCGGCGCAGAGCGAAAAGAAACGAACTCATCTTCTTCTTTCCGATCCTCGCCAACCGCTGATCGAACTGCTGATCAGCCAGATTGAGTTTTCTGATCTGATCGTGCTTACTCACGCGGATCAGTGCGAAGAGTCGGTGACGATTCGGGCGAAATTGCTGGCGCGATCGCTCAACAGTCACGCTGAAATTATTGAAGGATCCAACGGCGATGTCGATCCGCAAATGGTGATTCGCAAACGGTTCGATGGTCAGAACACGCCGGATGGAACTCGGTGGCGGTCGCTCTTGAAAAATCATGAAATTCCACACGGGCACAACGGTCATTCTCACCGTGATTACGGCATTACGACGTGGCTCTATCGAGCGCGAAAGCCGTTTGGTCATTCCCATTTTGTGCGAATTATGAAACAGGAGTTTTCTGGAGTGATCCGGGCGAAAGGGTTTTACTGGAGCGATGAACAGCCCGATCGAGCGGGATTTTTGTCGCTGGCGGCGAACTATCTTCGCATGGATTTCACCGGCGACTGGTTCGCGGTCATGTGTGATCAGGGAAGAAAGTCGATTGATCAGATCCCCGAATCGCTTGCAAAGGTGTGGGATGATACACTGGGCGATCGTCGGCAGGAGATCGTCTTTATTGGAATCGATATGGATATTGAAACGATGCAGAATCAGTTGGATGGCTGTCTGCGGTGAGTATCGCTTAATCTCGTGACAGGTTTCCAAATCTGTCATGTACAGTTTGAGGCTCCTGCCTCAGAAGCCCGAGGCCGGAGCCTTGGAACGAGATCAAAAAACTTGTTATTGATATTCAAATTTCGGTAGGGACACGGCGGTGCCGTGTCCGACGTGTTATGAAAATTGAGATTGTTGTTAAATTGGGCACGGCACGCCGTGCCCCTACACAAATTCCGTGATGGTTCATTTGTTAAAGGAAAAAGTATGAAAAAGATGAAATTAGTTGGGCTTGCTGTGGCGGCTCTGTTGACGTTGGTTAGCTGTGCGAAAAAAGAGTCACAGGCGGAACCAAAAGCGGCTCTGGTAGAATCGAAAACCGTGTTGACTTCGTTCTATCCGATGTACATAATCGCAAAAAATCTGGCGAACGGTGTTGTTGGAATCGAAGTGAAAAACATGACCAAACCGCAGACCGGTTGTCTTCACGATTATTCGATAACTCCGGACGATATGAAAATGCTGTCGACCGCTTCGGTGTTTGTGGTCAACGGTGCGGGAATGGAGTCGTTTCTGGATAAGGTGATTGCGGAACATCCAACCATGGCAGTGGTTCAGGCAAGTACGGGAATCCCACTTATTTCTGGTGGCGAAGAGGGTGACAATCCGCATCTCTGGGTGTCGGTGACAAACTGCATGGCTCAGGTGAAAAATGTGTGTGAAGGATTGGTCAAGGCGGATCCGGCGAACGAAAAACAGTATCGTGCAAACGCGGAAACCTATCTGGCGAAACTCGATTCATTGAAAACGCGGATGCACGCGGGGATCGATTCGCTGAAATCGCGAAATATTATCACTTTCCACGAAGCATTTCCCTATTTCGCTCAGGAGTTCAACCTGAACATTGCTTCGGTGATCGAGCGTGAACCGGGATCGGAACCGAGTGCGGGCGAACTGGCCGAAACAGTGGAAATCGTGAAAAAACACAGCGTAAAAGCACTCTTTGCAGAACCGCAGTATCCGGCAAAAGCGGCAGAAACGATCGCTCGCGAAACAGGAGCGAAACTGTTCACTCTTGATCCGGTGGTTTCGGGGCCAGATTCGCTCGATGCGTATATTCAGATTATGGATAAAAACCTTACAACACTGGTTAAGGCACTTCGGTGAATATCGTTGTCCGTGAAGAAATTCGAAATTCCTGTCACACCTGCTGTACGAAACTGCAGGATGTGACGGTCAAATTCGGTAAAGAGATGATTCTCGAAAAGGTTAATCTTCATATTCACTGCGGGAAACTGACCGCCGTGGTAGGCCCCAACGGGGCGGGGAAAACCACTATGCTCAAGGCAATCCTCGAAGAGATTCCGTTCAGCGGGTCTCTTTCGACGGATCTTCGCCACACCGAAACGCACCGCGATCTGCGAATCGGGTATGTTCCACAGAAATTGAACTTCGATCCTTCCGCACCGGTGACCGTTCTCGATCTCTTTGCCGCATCGCTCAGCCGAAGACCGCTTTGGCTTGGGCGAAGTGGTGCGGTGAAATCCACTGCCGAATCGGCGCTCACCCTTACGCGAGCGGAATCACTGATTCACAAGCGGGTCGGAACACTTTCAGGAGGCGAACTTCAGCGGGTACTTTTGGCTCTGGCACTGACTCCAACGCCGGATCTTCTTCTCTTGGACGAACCGGTGAGCGGGGTTGATCCTGCGGGGGTTGAACTGTTCTACTCCATGGTTTCGAAACTGCGAAAAGATCACCACATGGCGGTTCTCATGGTGACGCACGATTGCGGCGTTGCCGCGGAGTTCGCCGATGAGATGATCTTTCTCAACAGAAAAGTGATCTGTCAGGACAAGCCTGAAATCGTTCTTCGCCACCCCGAATTCGTGCGGATTTTCGGTGAAATTTCAATTCCCCATCGCGAGGTGACCAATGGATGATCTGTTTGTAGCGTTCGTCGGGAACCTTCCCTTTGCCTGGGCGAAATTTGGATTTATGCAGCAGGCACTTCTGGCGATTCTGATCGTCACGCCACTCTTTGCGTTTCTGGGATGTACCACGGTGAACAATCAGATGGCTTTTTTCTCTGATGCAGTCGGGCACTCGGCTCTCACGGGAATCGCGATTGGCACGATCATCGGAATCGGAAGTTCCGTTGCTTCGATGGTGATATTTGCGGTGATTCTGGCGTTGGCGATTACCCTTCTGCGAAAACACGCTCAAGCTTCGGCGGATACGATTATCGGTATCGTCATGGCCTGCACAATCGCTGTAGGGATTATGATTCTCTCGCGAAACGGCGGATTTGCCAAGTATTCGGGCTATCTGATCGGCGATTTTCTCAGTATCACTTCCGGCGAAATTGCACTGTTGGCAATTGTTTCGGTGATCTTTGCGGTTCTCTGGGCATTCGTGTTCAACCCGATTTTTCTTATGTCGAGTAATCCTTCGATCGCTCGAAGTCGGCGTGTTCCGGTCTGGGCGATGCAGGGAGTTTTGGCGGTGGTGGTGGCAGTGATTGTGTCGCTCTGTATTCCGTGGATCGGTATGCTGGTGATTAATGCTCTGCTTGTTCTTCCCGCGTCAATCGCTCGCAATGTTTCCCGATCGATCTTTGAATATCATTGGATTGCGGTGATTGTAAGTGCTCTGTCGGGGATCATCGGCCTGATTCTTTCGTTCTATCTTTCCACCGCAACGGGAGCGACGATTGTGGTCGTGCTCATGGCATTTTTTGTGATGTCACTTCCGATGGGGAAAATCCGAAAAGGGTGATTCAAAGATCAGTGTCGCAACTCATGGGCGAACAACCGCCCGGCGCGAAAGGGCAAAATCTGTTGAATCCGACTTTCACACTCTCACTGTTCCCACTTTTCGTGGTGATACGATTATTCCCGAGGAGAAACCGAAGCGGGAATTTCACGAACAACCATCCAAATAGAAATATCACTCTCCACTTAGTACTTCGCGGGGCAATTATGTCGCAGATTAATCGACAAAAAGACAAAATGTAACCCGATTACCCAGATAGAGCAGGAACTCAATTCGGCGTGAGACCAAAAAGCCT
>DYSA01000231.1 GCA_020726425.1 Fibrobacter succinogenes
TTGTTTGTGTCTGAAAATAGATTAATCGGCTGTAATAAAATAGATTGAATAAAAAAGGCACGGAACATTTTCATGCCGTGCCAATTTTTTTAAGCATTAGACGTGTTATCGAGCCGAATAGTTCAATTCAATCCATTTCAAATACTCACCGCTCTGAATTTGCTCGATCCACTCGCGATTTTCAAGATACCATTTTACTGTTTTGCGAAGACCTTCTTCGAACGTCACCGACTGTTTCCAGCCCAGTTCATTTTTAAGTTTATCACAGTCGATCGCGTACCGACGGTCGTGACCGGGACGGTCTTTCACATACGTAATCAATGAAGTCAGTTCTTCTTTGTTGATATTCGCTTCTTCTGAAACAATATCAATTAGTTCATGAAGTAGACGAATGTTTTCCCACTCGTTTTCACCACCGATATTGTATGATCCACCAAGCGTACCATTCTGCATAATCGCCCACACCGCCGAGTTGTGGTCTTCAACATAAAGCCAGTCGCGAATGTTCTTACCATCACCATAGACGGGAAGAGCTTTGCGCTGAAGCATATTTTCGATCATCACGGGAATCAGTTTTTCAGGGAACTGATATGGTCCATAGTTGTTCGAACAGTTCGAAAGGGTAATCGGGAATCCATAGGTATCGTGATACGCACGAACAAGATGGTCAGAACTCGCCTTTGAAGCAGAGTACGGAGAGTGTGGATCGTATGGTGTCGTTTCGGTGAAATATCCTGTATCACCAAGAGATCCATATACTTCGTCAGTACTTACATGATGGAACAGAACACCCTCTTTACCTGCCCAGAACTGACGCGCAGCATCAAGAAGGGTAAAGGTTCCCACAATATTGGTCTGAACAAATGCACCGGGACCTTCGATAGAACGGTCAACGTGCGATTCAGCAGCAAGATGAACGATCGTATCAATATCATATTTAGAAAGAATTTCATCCATTTTCGCGCGATCGCAGATGTCTGCATGTTCGAAAATGTACCGATCACCTTTTGCTTCAGCAACATCATTGAGACTGTTCGCGTTACCCGCATAGGTCAGCTTGTCAACATTGATCACTCGACCTTTGAACGCCGAATCATTAAGAAGAACACGAACAAAGTTTGATCCGATAAATCCGGCACCACCGGTCACGAGAATATTGGTCAGTTTACGCATGGTTTAATCCTTATTTTGATTATTAATTATTTTCATTCGCATTTATGAGGGCTTGAATAGTCGTATAAATAGTGTCTGCAGATTCTATTGCTGTTTTGATCGTCCACTCATCTGGTGAAAGTATCATTCCAGGATACCGAAACATTGTATCAAATGGAGCTACATGAAATACTTGTTCTGTTAGTGCCATCAGCTCAGGATAGCGGTCGATACAGTTTTCAAGAAGTCGTCGGACATTATGAGTTTTATCAATTGCCTCTCCATGAAAAGCTGAAATGGCTTTCAATGATTTTTCTGCCGATTGTTGAGTGTGATAAATTGCGGTATCCCAAAGTTCACTATTTGCCAGAAAAATAACATTGGCAGTCATAAGGTCATGTTTTGCTTTCAGAAGCCATTCTTCATGGTATTTCAACAGCGTACTCCACGTTGAACAATTTCGGCAAAAATCCCCTTGGGATCAATCTTCAATCGCTCTTGTAGTTCTTGTGTTGTTGGCACGAGAATATCAGTTGGGATGCGTGTTCCGAACATCGCTCGTTCGCCATCTTGAGATCGAAGATAGTACGGTTTAGGACTATTTTCTACTATTACACAAAAGTCAAGATCGCTGTCATCATTTGGTGTTCCCCATGCATAGGAACCGAAAAGAATGATCTCCTTTGGTTCATACACGGCACGAAGTCGACTCGCACAATCTGCAATCTGTTCTTGACTGAACATAAGTCTATTTATCACCTTTTTGCAACAGATAGTGAGCAAGCGATTCTTGCCACGCCGGCACAATCACCCCAAATGTTGATTTTATTTTTGTTTTATTAAGAAGTGAATATGCAGGTCGTTTCGCTCGAGTCGGATACTGTTCACTGGTCAACGCATTAACGGGAATCATTTTTGAAAGAATCCCCATCTTAAACGACTGTTTTTGAATCTCCACGGCAAATCCGTGCCACGAAATTTCGCCTTCATCGGAGTAGTGATAGGTTCCAAAGGCTGTCGAATTTTGTTTAATGATTTCAGCGATTACAGAAACGAGATCGGTCACAGCCGTGGGTGAACCAATTTGATCAGCAATTACACCGATCTGCTCTTTTTCAGTCATGAGTCGAATCATTGTTTCCACAAAATTATTGCCGTGTTTACCGTAAAGCCAAGCGGTTCTCACGATGAAATGGTTCGGAGCAATTTCCCGAATACGATTTTCTCCGGCAAGTTTGCTTGCGCCATAGACACCAATCGGCGCGGTCGAAGCATCTTCGGTGAGTGGCGTAGAACTGGTTCCATCAAATACATAATCAGTGGATACATGAATCATTTTCGCCCCGATTGCCGTTGCGATCTCTGCAATGTTTTTAGCGCCAGTTTCGTTAAGCGCATAGCAGAGTTCAACGTCATCTTCAGCTTTGTCAACCGCCGTATAAGCCGAACAGTTGATAATCCAATCGATCTGTTTTCCCTGAGCAAAAGCCTGAAGCGATACTGGTTCTAAAATAGAAACATCGCGATCAGTGCCTACAACTTCACCAAACTGAGCCGTAAGCGTTTCGGTCAATTCAGTTCCGAGCATTCCTGCATTTCCGATAATCCAAATCATATTAATTCCTTTTTATTAGCTATGAAGTTGAAATGATTCGACTTTAAGGTTATCAATACTTTTCAATTGAATATCATTCGAGAACAGAATCATATCGCCAGTACGAGCAGTGGCACAGATAATCGCATCGGGCAATTTTACTTTACGTGACTTTCGAAGAAATATCACATCTTCAGCGATTCTATCGTCAATAAAGATGGTGGTTAAATCATTAAAAAAAGTTTTCTACACATATTTTCATCAGAAGCAGTAGGAAACGAAAATCCCATCACTTCCATCTTCGTTATTATTGATACCGCATAGTTCTTTAAAGGTTCAAACTGATACTCAATTTTACCGCAAAGCAGATTGATAATGAAATTTGAATCTAATAGAATTGCGTCACCACTCATCGCGCTGCTCATTCTGCCACGACAATCCATCTTCGACTGATGAGAAAATGCCTTTTTCGCGAATTGAATGAACGAGATCGTTGAGAGTGTTATTGTTATTTTCCGTAACGGAATCGCCCACGATCCGTAGCGATTGAACGGGAAGCAGTTGCAAAAAACTGTTGAACTGCACGTATATTGAATCATCTACGTCAAGAACTATTCTATGCATTACCATACCTTTCAATTACAACTCTGAAAATATAATTACAATCCTGAACCGTAAAGGAATCAGCGTAATTCGTTCAAAAACGGCTGAACCTGATCTTTTCCAGACAAAATAAAGTCGCAATCCAACGTCGGCCATTCGATTCCGATTTCAGGATCGTTCCAACGCACTCCGCCATCATGTTCTGGCGAATAGAGATTGGTACATTTATAGAGAAAATCGGTGTCATCTTCGAGCGTCAAAAATCCGTGACCAAATCCTGCGGGAATATAAAACATAGTCTTGTTTTCCGCAGACAGTTCAATGCCGAACCACTGACCAAATGTCGCTGATCCTTTTCGAAGATCCACTGCTACATCCCACACCGAACCATTTGTCACACGCACCAGTTTCGCCTGAGCCATCGGTTCGCGTTGAAAATGGATTCCGCGTAGAATCCCTTTTTTAGACCGCGAATGGTTATCCTGAACGAAATCACCAACAATTCCAGCTTTCGCGAAATCTTCTTTGTGGAAAGTCTCTTGAAAGAATCCTCGCTCATCGCCAAACACCTGCGGTTTGATAATGAGTAGTCCTTCGATTGGTGTAGATTCAAAATTAAAAGGCACCAATATCTCCGATCATCCGAAGCAGATACTGTCCATAATGAGTTTTGGAAAGTGGATTTGCCGATTCGCGAACCTGATCTTTTGTGATCCAACCTTTGTTGTATCCGATCTCTTCGGGGCATGCAACCATGATTCCCTGGCGCTTTTGGATCGTCTGAACAAAGTTCGAAGCCTGAAGAAGGTCGTCGTGAGTTCCCGTGTCGAGCCATGCCATCCCACGTCCAAGGCTGAGGCAGTTGAGTGTTCCTTCTTGAAGGTAGACATCGTTGAGCGAAGTGATTTCCAGTTCCCCACGAGCGGATGGTTTCACCTGTTTCACTTTTTCAACTACTGAATTATCATAGAAGTAGAGTCCAGGAATCGCATAGTTTGATTTTGGCTGTTTTGGTTTCTCTTCAACGGACAGAACTTTTCCATTTGCATCGAACTCAACAACGCCAAACGACGTCGGATCGCCGACGTAATAACCAAAGATTGTCGCACCTTTAGCGATTTTACCTGCATTTTCAAGAATTCCACCGAGTCCATGTCCGTAGAAAATATTGTCACCCAAAACCAGCGCAACCGA
>DYSA01000232.1:0-1321 GCA_020726425.1 Fibrobacter succinogenes
CCTTCGTGAACAATAATCTCTTCGATAGAATCAACTACCTGCTGTTCCGTCAGATTGAGCGGTTTTGTATCGGGCCAGTGAATGTGAAAAACACCTTCCATGAGCGGGCCGAGCTGTTCCTTGAACTGCCGTTCTCCACCCACGGCGATCGTGTCCATGCCGGCACCGTGAAAGGATCCCCAAAAGGAGATTACCTTATGGCGACCCGTTTTGATTCGCGCCAGTTTGAGTGCCGTGCTGTTGGCGATCGATCCCGACGGCGCAAAGAGTACGCGCGACAACTTTCCGCCGGTTTTTCCCGTGAGATACTCGGCACATTCTATGGCGTGAATATTAGTAAACCGCCGCGGACAGAACGGAATTGTTTTGAGCGTTTCGGAAATTCTGTTCAGCACAAACGAGTTGGCGTATCCTCCCTGATGCACCGAATTACCATGAAAATCAAGAAGTTCTTGACCTCCGTGCGTCGTAATTGTCGAACCGTTTGCCGAACGCACCACATCGAGACAGGGTGTCGAAAGAGATTGATGAATAAACACCCGACTGTCTCGACCGAGCAGAGCGTTGGTTTCGGCGGAGTGACGGCGGTTCCAGTGATCGCGAAGGTCGCCCGTGTTAATATCGCCTTCGGCGCGAAATTGTTCGTTCATTACATAACTCCCGTCGATAAATCGACTGGCTAATATTGAATTTCACCCTTCGGGTGGTCTTGTGTTGATCCGAAAGGATCTCATTTTGTCAAAGGCCCAGATTTTAATCTGGGATTACACGGAATGGTCGCCTTTCCATTTCTGAGACCATCGACCGGTGAACCGCGCAACGGCGAGACAGATCATTCGTGCAACGATATTGACAATCACAATCAGCTCCGCCAGCGCCGCTGCCGATGCGATATCGCCCGCATCTTCCATGTCCATGATCGCCACCGAAGCCGGTTTGTCCGATGGAACATAGAGGAAAATCAGTGCCGAAACCGTGGTCATACTGTTCACAAAAAGATAGGAGACCATTTCGATCAGCGCCGGAAGTGAAACCGGAACGATCACTCGCCAGAGCAGATGAAACTGACTGATTCCCAGCGTTTTTGCGGTCAATTCACTTTCGCGGTCGATTGACTTGAGTGCGGTCTGAGCAGTCAAAAACGACACCGGCATATAGTGCACCATGTTGGCAATAATCAAAATCGCCACCGTTCCATAGAGCCCGTGAAACGGATTAATCACCGAAAATGATCCCACAGAAAATTCTGGCCGGTTGAAAAAGAAAATGTACGCCAACCCGAGCACGGTTCCGGGAATCGCCGTGGGAAAGAGCGAACCGA
>DYSA01000232.1:1421-4537 GCA_020726425.1 Fibrobacter succinogenes
GCGGAAACAGAGGATGCAAACAGCAGATAGAATCGATCTGCAACTGGTTTTGATTCAATGCGGTACGGCATAGATCGACTGGTAAGTGAGGTTGACTTTTTCCCGCTCTTTTGGTCGAGAATAAACGCCAGAAGTGTGGGAACCAAAAGGATTATACTGAGTGCTGCGCCCATGGAAAAATCCTGCTGACCGATCACCTTTTTGTAGACATCAACAGCCAGCATATTCCACTGACCGCCCACCACTTTCGGCGCTCCGAAATCGGTAAACGCGAGCGTGAACGCCACAAAAAACGAACTGATCATGCCAAAGCGAATCCCCGGAAGTGTCACGGTAAAAAAGGTGCGAATCGGCCCGGCGCCAAATGATTTCGCCGAATCGTAGAGGCGCATATCCGCAGAACTAAACGCGATCATCATGATCAGCACCGCCTTGGGAAATACAAAGAACAGTTCCGACAGAACAATTCCCACCGGCCCGTACAGCCCGATGTCGATTCCCGGAAAAAAGCCGAACAATCCCGTAGTGACAATCCCTTTGTTCCCAAAGAGATAGATCATGGCGATCGCGTGCATCATGGACGGCGCAAAAAGCGGAGCCAGCGCAATAGTCTTGAAAAACGGTTTGAACGGAATGGCGGTTCGAGTCAGAGCGTAGGCGTAGAGCGTTCCGCCGAAAACGCCAAGAACTGCCGTAACTGCCGAAACGATAACGGTGTTTGTCAGTGTTCGGTTGAGACTGGGCGTTTCGAAGAACCGCACAAAGTTGGCAAGACCAATCCAGTTCCCGCCGTTGTCGTGAAAACTGCGCACGAACAGTTCCGCCAACGGAAAGAGAATCGCCATAGAGAGCCATCCCGCCAGAACAACCAGAAGAACTTTAAGCGTAATCTGTTCGGAATCAACCGTTCGCATGGCTGTTCCTTTCAAAAAGCGTCATGGCGTGACTGCTGAACGAAACAAAGCAGGCGGTTTTTTCGTAGAGATTTTCCGTGAGCACGCGATCCGAAGGAGTGTCCACGAGAATCTGTTCACCATCGCCGAATCGGCAGGTGAGTCGGCAGATCGGCCCGCTGAATTCCGTAAGAACGATCTCCACAGGAATCGCCCCGGGTTTCGGTTCGCGCTGAATAGTCACCCGTTCCGGACGAACTACTGCCGTTTTTCCCCCGTGACCGATCCGCATTCCGTCGATCTGATTGGTGGTTCCCACAAAGTCTGCGGTGAACAGCGTTTTCGGATGATCGTACAGTTCAATCGGCGTATCGATCTGTTCGATCACTCCGCCGTTCATCACCGCAATGCGGTCGCTCATGGACATCGCTTCGTCTTGATCGTGCGTCACCATGACGGTGGTGATTTTGAGTTCTTTCTGAATCATTCGGATCTGACGGCGAAGCGATTGGCGCACTTTCGCATCGAGCGCCGAGAGCGGTTCGTCCAGAAGAAGCAGTTTCGGGCGAATCACCAGCGACCGCGCCAGAGCGACACGCTGTTGCATTCCGCCGGAAAGTTCCGCCGGATACTTATCGCCCGCCTGTTCGAGATGAACCATGGCAAGCGATTCGCGCACCCGCTGTTCGATTTCGGCACCACCGACTTTTTGCGCTTTCAGCCCAAAGGCGATATTCTCTTTCGCCGTGAGATTCGGAAAGAGCGCGTACGATTGAAACATGATCGCGCAGTTGCGATTTTGCGCCGGAACTGAACTGATATCAACGCCGTCGCGAATAATCGTTCCCGAATTCGCCGATTCCAATCCCGCAAGAATCCGCAGAAGAGTGGTTTTTCCGCATCCGCTGGGCCCCAAAAGCGTAAGAAATTCACCGTCGGCGATGGAAAGTGACACACCGTTGAGTACCGATTTCGCGCCAAAAGATTTTGATATAGTGTTCAGTTCAATCATGATTTTCCTTTCATAAAAACGATTCAATGATGCAACGATTCAATGATTCAACGCAATTCTTTGCGTCGCTGCATCGTTGTGTCATTGCGTCGTCAATTTCTACTTCTCTTCGCTCTTGCCGTCATACCGTTTCGACCATTCGGCCAAAATGGCATCGCGATTCTTGGCAGACCAGTCGAAATCGTTTTTCACCAACTGTTTTTTCGGATCCGCCGGATACCCTTCGATCGGTTTCGCACCTACATCGACCGTGACAATGCCGAAATTTTTCGCCACTTCCGTGATCGCTTCATTGCTGATCGCCCAGTCGAGGAACAGTTTTGCTTCCGGCTTGATTTCCACTTTTTTGATCAATCCGCTCACTTCCATTTCCCAACCAGAACCTTCGGTGGGGAACACCACAGAAACGGGATCTCCTTTTGCCTTTTGTGTGATTCCGGAGTTGCAAAAACTGATCCCGATGGGATATTCACCGGCGCCAGCCAGTTTCGCCGGTTTTGAACCAGAATGAGAATAGACCGCCACATTTTCATGTAGTTTTTCCAGATACTCCCACCCTAACGAGTCGCCTTTGAGCTGAAGGATTGCGGATACAAAGAGATATCCGGTCCCACTTGAAGCGGGATTTGGCATAATAATCTGGCCTTTATACACCGGATTGAGCAGGTCGTTGTAGCTTTTGGGTTCTGGTAGATTGAGTCGTTTCAGTTCCACCGTGTTGCAGACAAAGGCAGTCATGAACGCATCGATTCCCACCCAGCTCGGCACGGAATCCCCATCGCGAAAGAGCGGATCCACCCGTTCGATTCCCGCCGGTTTGTACGGTTCGAGCATTCCCGCCTGCTTGAGAATCATCAGCGAAGTCGCCGCGGTTCCCCAGACCAGATCGGCCTGCGGATTCTCTTTTTCCGCCAGAAGTTTTGCCGTGATTACACCGGTTGAATTGCGCACTACTTCGATTTTGATCTCCGGATGCGCCTTTTCAAAGGACTCCAGATAGATCGGATACTGTTCGCTTTCCAGAGCGGTGTAGATCGTGAGCGTTTTCGTCGGTTTCTTCGCACATCCCGCGATCAGAATCAGAGCGATAAGCAGTAGTTTTTTCATAGTTGTTCCTTTTCGTTATAAATTGACCGATTCACCGATTCACCGATTCACCGATTCACCGATTCACCGATTCACCGATTCACCGATTCACCGATTCACCGATT
>DYSA01000233.1:0-1274 GCA_020726425.1 Fibrobacter succinogenes
GCCGAATTGAGTTCCTGCTCTATCTGGGTAATCGGGTTTCGTTTTGCTGTAATAGTGATTCGCGGTGTTTGCGGTAGAGAACAATGGGATAGTCACCGGGAATCAGTTTTTCGCCGATCGCAGTTCCGCTGATTTTGGGCTCTTGGGTTTCCACAACAACGCGATCTTCGTGAGCAACTTTTAGATTGTAGCGACTGCCCATCCATCCGATTAGTTCGCGAAGTATTGGTAAGGGCATGAATTTTTGGCAGAACCCAAGGTAGGCGATGGTGTTTTCATCATCAACCGTAGCAAAGGCGATCATTACTTTGAGTTTGTCAGAAATACCGTTCTGCCAGATATTGGGGAACCGAAACTGAAGAGTAAACATGGACGGATCATCGGGCATCTCTGCCGGTTTTTTTGGGCGAACCACCATCGTCGAGAACATTGTTTGTTCGCAATGTGAGCAGATCATTTTCGATTCTTGCAAAGGGACTGTTCACCAACGTGCGGTTGCCTTTTCCGATTGTCTTGCGATGAATGAAGGGAACGTGCACCACATCGAGCTGATTTTCAATGACTCGCGAATAGTGTGCGTTCCAGTGATCCGCTGCAAATGTCATGTGAAACGATTCGTCAAGATCATCGAACCAAGGGATTGGTGGATAGGTATCTCGCTTGTCTCCCCAGAAAATCCAGATAAAACCATGTTTTTCCACTGCTTTGTATCCGTGAGCGGCAAATCCTTTGGGAACCGTAAATGATTTTCCGTTGGCGGGAATCGCGACACAGGTTCCGGTGTGATCAAATTGGAAACCGTGGAATGGGCAGATCAGTCGATCTTGTTCCATGTGTCCATATGAGAGTTGTACTCCGCGGTGAGGACAGCGATCTTTTTAAACAGGATATTTCACCGGATTCATTGCGCCAGAACACCATCTTTTCGTTTAGGCGGGTGACACCAACCGGTTTGTCCTTAATTTCACTGGTGCGAAGAACTGCATACCATTGATCGCGAATCATACATCCCCCTCTTTATTATGCGCTCGGTTGGAAAATACAATGAAACATCGTTATGGTACTATCGGTAAATCATTTGCGTTTTGCTGTCCTGCACCTTGGATAGGGTTATTTTCGAGATTCAATCACCCCGCAGAAGTATCTGAACGCCATGTAAACGAGTAAAAGCACATAAGAAACGATTGTTAGTATCGAAAATTGCTATGAACACGGTTGTTTCCACTCCAAAATCAGCGATGATCAATTAAAAATCAGCGATGATCAATTAAAAA
>DYSA01000233.1:1374-4534 GCA_020726425.1 Fibrobacter succinogenes
ATTGCCCGCTGATTTTTGATGATTGCCCGCTGATTCGAAGCTTTACAATGGCGATTTCGCTTCTTTGTTGTGCTTACGAGCTCGGTATTGGGGTGCGTTTACTCGTGGGGAGTGCGATTTTTCGAACACAGAGGCAGGGCGTGTCGAAAACTGGGCTGGTGGTTCAGTCGTATCGCCGCTTTAGCTCGTTTTGTGCCTTCTGTGGTCTGCTGGTCGTGCTCCGTTGGCGGAGAAATTCGAATGTATGTACTGTTTCTCTGACCGTATAAGTGGTTCATGTTCGCTCTACCTCAGTTGAGAGGCGGGGGTTTGCCATGAGTATTCCATTGCAGAATTTTGGAACGAGTTGGCACGGAAACTATATTCTCTGCTTGCAAAATAAGGAGTTGCCATGATTACCCTTTCTCTGAATCGTTCGAACCGAATCGGCCTGAGTATGATATTTTTTCTTCATGGAATTATCAGTGGACTCTGGTTCACTCAGATTCCCTATATGCAGGAAAAATTGAGCCTTTCAAACACGCAACTCTCTCTGGCTCTTTTGGCGAGTGCGCTTGGATCGTTTCCGGGATTGGCACTCTCGAGCAAAATCGTTCCGGCGTTTGGAAGTAAAAAGAGCATCGTTGTGATGATCACACTCTTTTTGTGCATGCTTCCGATCATTCTCTCTTCGCAAAGTTATCCCATTTTTCTTGCAGCCATGGCATGTTTTGGCTTTGTCATAGGCGCGGGCGATGTAGCCTTGAACAGTCGCGCTTCGCTGATCGAAAACCAGTACGGATTGAGTATTATGTCGAGCTTTCACGCGTTTTGGAGCATTTCTGGATTGATTGCAGCGGCCATAGCAAAGGGAGCATTTTCGTTGGGATGGTCGGCTCAGATTTTTATTCCTCTGGTTTGCGGGGCGCTCTTTTTTCTCGCTCTCACGGGATTTATTCTCATGAAACCGTACAGTTCCGCCGTTGAAATTCCTGCTAAATCAGAGGAAAAGGGGCCTTTGATAGTGTTTCCCCGCGGATCGCTGATTGTCGTTTCGATCATTGTGGTTCTGGCATTTATCAGCGAAGGAGCTGTGTACGATTGGGGAACGCTCTATCTTCACAAGGTGCGCCAGTTGGATGTGGGAACGGCGGCACTGGGATTCGGTGGGTTTTCGTTTCTCATGGCAGTGGGGCGACTTTTTGGCGACCGTATCACGCGCAAGATTGGCCACACAAAAAACGTGGCGATCAGCAGTATTCTCGCCGCGGTCACCATGAGCATTGCCGTTGTTTCACCCAATGGAATGATCAGTCTCATCTGCATTGCACTCACCGGAATTGGCATGGCGAACATTGTGCCGGTGCTCTTTTCGATGGCTGGAAACAGTGGCGATATGGATTCGGTGGCGGGGATCGCTTCGGTGACCATGGTTGGTTATGGCGCATTTATGTTTGGTCCGCCGTTTATGGGAATGGTGGCGGATCATTTTTCGCTTTCCGTGACCATGGGATGTATTATGATTTTTTCCGTGATTATTGCAATTCTCTCCGCATTTTTCCTCAATGGTTCGGCGATCGCTCCTCGAACTGCGGAACTGGATGTTTCCGATGGCCACGAACCGATTGAACGGTTTTAGGATCGAAGCTCCTTTTTGACAGATACTTCTTTTACCTCATTCTACAGGCAGGCCCGTGAAAAAAATCATTGATACTCAACTCTACACACCGATTCTTCGCCGCCGCGCACGACGGCTCGGTGACCATATTGCCCAATCTCTCGGCGAGTGTAAAACTCTTTTGGATTTTGGATGCGGCAATATGGTTCTCGCCGAATATCTTCAGAACAATTTTGCCGTTGCCGTAACCGGTGTTGATATGGTTGATAACAATCTGACTTCACTTCCGCTGGTCATCTATTCTGGTGAACGACTTCCGTTCGAAGAGAACTCGTTTGATGCGGTTATTGCGGTGTTTGCCCTTCACCATTGCACAGATCCTGAATTTTCACTGGGCGAATTGGTTCGCGTGAGTCGCCGCAAAGTGCTCATTATCGAGGAAACATTTCGCAATCCCTTTGAAAAGGCAATACTCTTTGTTCACGACTGGATTGGCAATCACCTGGAATCGTGGGACTTGAATATTCCGCTCAATTTTCTATCGGAAAAATCATGGTGTTCGCTTTTTGAGAGAATGGCGCTTTCGATTGTGAAGATCCAACCGGTGAAACAATACTCCCGATTCAATCTGACAAGGCAACTCTTTTTTGAATTGGAAAAATGAAATTGAACAATGATGATATTGGCGTATTTATTCAAACGAAGGCATGTATTCTATTCGCATCCCAAGTTTTGTAGTATTTGTTTCACCAATCCATGGGGAGATTGCGAGCGTTCTGGTCGGGTAGATTGAAACTCCCAAATAGGCGAGAAGTTCCATTTGTGACTCTTTTTCATCAGCAGTGAACATTTGAGAAAAAATATGTTGCCCACCTATTCCGATTCCTCCAAAGATTCCCACGTATTTGATCGGCCGTACCTGAATCGCGAGATTGTATTCTGACTCCATACGCGTTGCTTCGTTTGTAATGCTTGCGGAATCACGGCGAATCGTGCCGTTTTCGATTATGATAAGATCGTAAGTTCCAAAGCTGTGTTTGATATTTCCCACCAATGACACATTCTCTTTTTCGTTCAGCGGTCCGCCGATTCTCATGTAGTATCCCCATCGGACATTGATGTCATCAAATTCTTCTTTATAGCGCGAAGGTATATCGTAGGTTTGAGCGAAGGAACCTTGAACCCCGAGACAGAAATAGCGAGAAAAGTTCCATCCTATAGATCCGCCGGCAGTAAAACGGGGAGAGTAAAAATATCTGGCGAGAGAGTAGAGAGTTGTGTCGGAATACAGGTCTGTTCCGGAGATCGATTTCGTTGTGTCAATGGTATCGGCAATGGCGTTTGAAGAGTTGGGGATTCCACTGATCCAACCGGAGAGTTCCAATGATTTGGCTGACTTGTAGGTCGCCGTTTCGATCATGTCAAAGCGCGGTGGTTCCTGCATGTGAGTGTTTGTAGTGAGAGCTCGAGTGCATCCGGTAAGAAGTGTAAATGCTATAGAAATGAGGAAAAATTTCATGTTTGTCTCCACGTTGAGTTTTGTAAGTGCTGTAAATATATGAT
>DYSA01000234.1 GCA_020726425.1 Fibrobacter succinogenes
TTGAAAACCGTCGCCGAAAGGCTTGGGAGTTCGACTCTCTCGTCCTCCGCCAGAAGGAAGTTTCAGAAATGAAACTTCCTTTTTTTATATGTAAAAAAACGCTAAATCACAGCCACAACTAATGCGCCAATCAATCTCACATATATGCCTACTCAACTGTTAACACAATAGTATCAAATTAGTTCCATGAGTTTATCTTACGGTTCAACAATCTGCTTGAACCGTAGATTAGAAATGGGGTAAATTGATTTGAAAATATTGCGATCAGTTCAATGTGCAAATAAAGAGAATCGGGAACACTTTTTTACTCAGCCCCACAATATGACCCCAAAAGAGTAACCGGAAATTTTCTCGCTATGTCGGTAATTGCCCGTTGTACCGACTCGTCTCGATGAGAACCTTCGATATCGATAAAGAAATGATATTTCCCCATAGTTTCTCGGGTGGGACGGGAAATGATCGACGTAATATTGATAGATTCGCGCGTAAATGCTCCGGTAATTGAGTTGAGAATCCCCGAATGGTCTCGATCATCCCGTATCAAAAGGGAACATTTCGATACACAATGACACTCATTTTCAAACTGATCTCTTCCTCTCTTGAGAATATAAAACCGCGTTTCATTGTGAGAGAGATCGCTCACTGATTCAATTTTTGTGATTGCCTGTGTCGATTCAAAGACATGGTGAGGAACTATTGCGCCGGAGTTACAATCCATTTTTTGAAGTTCCAACGACTCCATATTTGAATTTGTGCGAATCACCGTAACATTTTCCAAAGAACTTATAAATTCAGAACACTGGCCAAATGCGACCGGTTGCACATAAATCGTTTTCAGTTGATCCAACGATTGTACCGCAGATACAAATGAAAACTGTACCGCAAGTCGAATCTCTCCAATAATCGAAATTTCAGCATCTAACAGCGCTTCGAGTGTTGGCTGAACAAAACCTTCAGAGAGATTTTCCACTGGAACCACACCGAACTCCACACCTTCATTCATGCGGTCAAACACTTGTTTAATCGTATTTGTGTAGTGAAGTTCAATATCTTGCATTTCAAAAAAGCGCTGTGCAGCCATATCCGAAAATGTACCCGCAGGCCCGAGTGTCGTTACCGATATCATTTGTGGTTCGCTTGCGCAAGATAGTGAAGTGCGGCAACATACCCATAGAATCCAAGCCCGGAAATGATTCCTTGAGAAACCGGCGCAGTCAATGAAGTATGGCGAAACTCTTCACGTTTGTACACATTGGAAATATGAACTTCCACATTTTTTAGATTCGTCGATGAGATTGCATCGCGAAGTGCAATGCTTGTGTGAGTATATGCACCGGGATTGGTGATCATTCCAAAAAATCCAGCATCGGCCCATTCATAGATTTTATCGATCATCTCTCCTTCATGATTCGACTGGAAAAAATCGACATCTACATCGAGGCGATGCGATTCATCCACAAGAATATGCTTCAGATCATTTAGGGTTTCATACCCGTAAATTTCCGGTTCGCGAATTCCAAGACGATTGAGATTTGGTCCATTTAGAATGCCAATTTTAAGCATATTTGCTCCTTATGAAATTTATATATCGTCAAAAATAGTTTTTCCCCTGCCTTTGTGAATCCAATTCAGAAATATCAGCAAGAATTTTCAAACAAAGTTACTATCATTGAATTCGCGACTCAATCGGCCTTATCATGTTGAAAAGATTCTCACCCGAAACTATTTTGCATATTATTAATCTGGAGGATGTATGAAACGAATTATTACTCTTGCAACCATGCTCACATTAGTTATGGGCTGTTCAGCAAAAGATGCAAGTAAAGAGGTTGGACAACCAGTAACACCAATTCAAACAACCGATGGTATTTTCGCCGATATCAAGACGACAAAGGGACTCATAACAGTCCGTCTTGAAATGGAAAAAACACCCCTTACCGTTTGTAATTTTGTTGGACTTGCAGAAGGAAAAATTAAAAACACCGCCAAACCAGCAGGACAACCGTATTATGATGGCATCTCATTTCATAGAGTTATCGATAATTTCATGATCCAGACTGGCGATCCATTGGGAAATGGAACTGGTGGTCCCGGCTATCAATTCGCCGATGAAATCGACACAACATTGAAACACTTCCGCGACGGAACTCTTTCAATGGCAAATGCTGGTGCAGGAACAAACGGTTCACAATTCTTTATAACACACCTTCCAACATCACATCTCGATGGAAAACACACCGTTTTCGGATATGTAACGTATGGTCAGGATGCGGTTAATGCCGTTCGTCAAGGCGACAAAATTGAATCAATTGCGATTCGACGTGTCGGTGAAAAAGCAGCAGCTTTCACTGCCAGCCAAGCCATGTTCGATTCACTTAAAATTGTAGTAGAGAAAAATGCCGTTGAAAAATTGGCAAAGGCAAATGAAGCAGTTATTTCCCAAATTAAAAAGCTCTACCCCAATGCAGTTCTCACTTCTGAAGGTTACTACACAGTAGCTAAACGCGCTGGTGAAGGCGAAACTCCAAAATCGGGGACAAAAGTTTCTGCTCACTACGAAGGAAAACTTCTCGACGGAACGGTATTTGACAGTTCGATAAAACGCGGAGTACCATTTCAGTTTGTCGCTGGTGGTGGACAAGTTATTCGCGGATGGGACTTGGCATTCCTCACCATGAAAAAAGGTGAACAACAGACAATAATCCTTCCCCCAGAACTTGCCTATGGATCACGCGGAGCAGGTGGGATTATTCCACCGAATGCATGGCTGATCTTTGATGTCGAACTGGTTGATTTCTAATACCTTTTAGATCAAACTTTTTTAGAATTGATTAAATAACAAATAGATTAGGAGAATGAAGATGAGCGGAATTTTCGCGGATATTAAGACGACAAAAGGGCTGATCTCTATTCAGCTTGAAATGGAAAAAACACCACTTACTGTTTGTAATTTTGTTGGGCTTGCTGAAGGTAAAATTTCTAATATGTCTAAAGAAGAAGGCGTTCCTTACTACGATGGTATCAAATTCCATCGTGTTATCGCCGATTTCATGATTCAAGGCGGAGACCCAACAGGAACTGGTCGCGGTGGCCCTGGCTACCGTTTTGCGGACGAAATTGACAGTTCACTGAAACACGATCGTGCGGGAACACTTTCAATGGCTAATGCTGGACCGGGAACAAATGGTTCACAGTTCTTTATTACTCACGGAGCAACACCGCATCTCGATGGAAAACACACGGTATTTGGCTATGTTACAGCTGGACTTGATGTAGTTGATTCAATTCGTCAAGGAGACGAAATTGAAACAATGACAATCCGTCGTGAAGGTGCAGAAGCGGAAGCATTTACGGCTGATCAAGTGATGTTTGATTCCCTGATTGAAAATATTGAAACCCGCGCTGCGGAAAAACTTGCGAAAGAGCAGGAAACTATGATTGAAAAAGTAAAAGAACTCTACCCTACTGCGATTGAATCAGAAGAAGGATACTTCTATGTTGTTAAAGCTGAAGGCGAAGGCTCTACGCCAAAACCTGGCACACTGGTAACAGCTCACTATGAAGGAAAACTTCTCGATGGAAAAATCTTTGACAGTTCTATGAAACGCAACGAACCATTCCAGTTCAGCGTGGGTGAAGGTCAGGTTATTTCTGGTTGGGATTATGCTTTCCTTTCAATGAAAAAAGGTGAACAGCGTACAATCATCCTTCCGCCAGAACTCGGATACGGCGCGCGTGGAGCAGGTGGCGTTATTCCTGGCAATGCATGGTTGATTTTTGATGTTGAGCTGATCAGTTTCTAATCTGATTTAGATTCGAGTATTCAGTGAGGGGAACTATCTGGTTTCCCTTTTTTTACGTTCGAACCGTGATTCCTGCAGAAATACCTAAAGTTTCTGAAAGTAATGAAACAACTTTTTCTGTCTCGTCTTCGCGAACAGAAAGTTTGGCAGTTACCGCATGATCGTAGAAAAACTCACCAAGCACAGAACACTGATCCAAGAGATAGCGAAGATGTGGTTCTTGATTGTATGGAATAGTCACTTCAATGAAGTTCATTGGCGAATAGGCAACCAATTTCGATGCATCAATTCCCGCTTTTGCAGCAGCGGTATATGCTTTTACTAATCCGCCTGTCCCAAGCTTAATTCCACCAAAGTAGCGAGTAACGACCACGCCAATCTGACCTGCTCCACTGTACTGCAACACGGTAAATATCGGTTTTCCCGCTGTACCGGTAGGTTCACCATCGTCAGAAAATCCGTAGGTATTGCTATCCGTGGGAGAACCAGTGATCACCGCCCAACAGTTATGATTAGCCTTGGGGTGCTTTTCACGCATCTCTTTCACAAAGAGTTTCATTTCATCCATAGAACCTATTGGACGAACTGAAGTAATAAACTCTGAGTTTTTGATTTCGTAGATTGAGTCGACCGGCCCCGAAGGAATTAAATATCCAGACATTCAGTTCCATTCGGAAAAAGGAATTTGATTTTCAGATTCGCACAAAAAATTTAGAATTGCGA
>DYSA01000235.1 GCA_020726425.1 Fibrobacter succinogenes
GTATCCTTACGAATTCTGCATCTTCTCCACAATTTTCGTAGTAGAAACACCATCTTTGAATGACAAAATGGCAATCTTTCCCCCGTGAGCTTCGACGACCGCTTTTTCCGGAAGGTTTTCAGGAAGGTAGTCGCCACCTTTAACGTGGATGTCAGGGCGAAGGATTTCGAGGAACGCGCAAGGATCATCCTCTTCAAAAATGAGGGTGTAGTCCACCGGTTTGAGAGCCGCCATGATTGTGGCGCGATCCTGTTCAGTCTGAAGCGGACGAGTTGATCCCTTGAGACGTTTCACCGAAGCATCGGAGTTGATTCCGATAATCAGAATATCTCCGAGTGATGCCGCTTCGGTCAGATACTGCAGATGCCCCGCGTGAAGAAGATCGAAACAGCCGTTGGTCGTGACCACGGTTTTTCCTTTTTCGCGAAGCGGGTTCAGAATCTCGACAAGTTCTTGTGCAGAACGGTAGACTGCCGGTTTTGTTTCACGCATTTTCGGTTCCTTTGTTTTCGGATTGACTATTCGATAAATCTGAGTGAGTGATAGTTCAAATCGAACCGCCAACTTGATCGGTTCGATCCCTGTTTCATAGAGATGAATAATTTCTCGATTTCTCTTAAAATGAAGCTCTTCGGCGGCGGGAATCCCGTACAAACGGCGAAGTTTATAGATCATTTGACGCGTCACACCGAGACGATTCCCGATTGCCGCATCGGTGTGGTACCGTTTTTGTAACTGCTTGAGTTGATCGCGACTAATCTGAGCCATCAGAGTTCGTCTCGCGTAACACGGCTAATTCCGCTTATGTGAATGAGATCGCGCTTGAGTTTTTTCAACTGATTCAATGATTTCACTTCGAGCTGAACCGTTATTTTCGCCCGATTCCCCGCAGTAGTGCAGTGAAGCTCCGTGATATTTACGCCCTTTTTTTCGATCAAGTCCGTCACCGCACTGATCAACCCGATTCGGTCACTTCCTTGAATCGTGATCCTCGATTTCATGTCCGCCACATTTTCGTCATGCCAACTCAAGGTCACCGCCCGCTCGCGATCGCTGGAGAACAGTTTTGTGTGAGGACAATCCTTTCGATGAACGACAATTCCCCGTCCCAAAGTGAGGAATCCGATGATCGTGTCACCGGGAAGTGGATGACAGCACGGTGCGTAGCGGATCATAACGCTCTCCATGCCATCAACGGAAACTTTTGGCGAATTCCCGGTAATATTGTTCATGATTCGGTTCACGGAAGCACGCGGTTCATACCCATTTTTCTTCTTGATATATTCAAGAACCAACCGGATCTCCAGATTTGCAGATCCTATCCGATCATAGAGTTGCTCTTCTGATTCAAGAGAGAAATGTTGAAGAATTTGAGGAATAAATGAACTGAGCGATCGCTTATAGTGAAGTGTATGAAACTGGGTATACAACAGTTTTTTACCAATGGCAGCGCGCCCTTTTTTCTCGGTCTTGTGGAACCAACGCTTAATTGCCGATCGCGCACGCGGGGTACGTGTCTCTTGTAACCACTGAAGTGATGGTTTCTTATCGAAACTGTGAAGCACTTCCACCACATCACCTTCTTGCAGTTCCACCGAAGGTTTCTCCACGGTGCCATTAACTTTTGCACCGATACAGTGAATCCCGATTTCCGAGTGAATCGCAAAGGCAAAGTCAAGCGCAGTCGCCCCCTTCGGCAGTGAAATCTCCTTGTTTTTCGGAGTGCGAACGGTGATCTCTTTGTTCGAAATATCAATCTTGAAAAACTCGTAGAACTCGACGGCATCGGAAAACTCTTTCTGCCACTCCACAAGATTTCGCAACCACTGAATCGGACTACTCTCCTGCATTTTCGATTCACTGGAAACGCCTTTGTACCGCCAGTGAGCCGCCACTCCCTCTTCGGCAAGGAAATTCATCTCCCACGTGCGAATCTGTACCTCAATAAAATTCCCCTGAGGCCCGGCGATTGTCGTGTGAATTGACTGATATCCATTTGATTTTGATGCGGCTATATAATCTTTGAGCTTGTCGGGAACCGGCGTCCAGAGCGAATGCACCAGTCCCAAGGCGCGGTAACACTCTTCGCGAGTATTGCAGATAATTCTCATTGCCAAAAGATCGTAGATTTCACTGTAGGGAACATGGCGATTGCGATGTTTTTGGTAAATGCTGTAGAAGTGTTTCGACCGCCCAAACACCTGTGCATCTACACCGGCGTTAAACAGTTCAGTCACCAGAGGAATGCGGAACGACTCAATAATTTCATCGCGCTGATGCTGACTCGCTGAAATAATTGAAAGGATTTCGTCATAGTCTTCAGGATGGCGATGACGGAATGAAAGATCTTCGAGTTCAATCTTAATATTGCGCATTCCAAGGCGATTTGCGAGCGGTGCGTAGATATTAAGGGTCTCTTCCGCAATGCTCTCCCGCTTTTCCGGGGACATGTGATCAAGGGTGCGGAGATTGTGGATTCTGTCAGCAAATTTGATAATGATTACGCGGATATCTTGAGCAGTCGTCAAAAGAATTTTGCGGTAGGTTTCCATTTTCTGAACCGCTTTATCATCGACGTGAAGATGTGATATTTTCGTGACTCCTTCAACGAGTTTCGCCACGGTTTTGCCAAAAAGCGAAGCGATTTCTTCCGTTGTAATCGCAGTATCTTCAACCACATCATGTAAAAGAGTCGCCACGATCGTTGTGCTATCCATGGATTGTTCTGCGCAGATAATTGAAACTGCGGTGGGATGGCAGATGTACTGTTCACCACTCTTTCGCTTTTGATTGCGATGAGCTTCCCAAGCAAAACGGTACGCCTTTTCTATCAATTCCAGTTCATATTGAGGATTAATATGTTTCAGAATTTCAAGATAGCCACTGCATGAATCTTCCAAAGAATCAAAATTGAGATTCATGGAACTCCTTAACGATAATTTCTTCAACCAGTGCGAAAGCTCAACGAAACTTTCACGTTTTTACAAGCGAACCGTTACTTCTTCTACGATTCGCCACGTGTCACCACTCTTTTTAAAGAGAAGTTTTTTCCCATTATCCGCCGTAAAAAGATCGGATCGATACTTTTGACGGAACAGTGCCGTGGCGGTGGAATCATTCAACACAGAAATAGTTATTTCCGAAAGATCAACCTGAATTTTCGAGTAATTTTGGAATGTTTTCATTTTTTTTGAACGCCACGCACTCCATTTCATCCCTTCACCGTGAAACACGGCTGTGTCATAACAGCTCTGATACTGAGCAATATTTTCAGACACCCACCCAGATCGCCACGTTTCTATCTGATTTTGCAGAGCTACTTTTGGTGCAATCGTAGGTTTGGAACGAACCACCGCTTCTCTTTTTGGGGCAATCGGAGCTGGCGATTCAGAGCTCTTCACAGAAAATTCATCTCGAATTTCATCCACCCGCTTAGCAACCGAGTCTTCATTATTCTGCAGTGAAAAAGTCAAAGCACTGTCGCCTTCCGCCGTGCTACGAGAAACCATACTTCCCGCATCGGATGAAGCCAATCGTTTCCGTTCATCGCGAATCATAACAAGGTCAATGTCTTTCCGAAATTGAAAATCAGGATTGTTGTGAATAATCACGGGAACAACATGGCCATCTTTCAAATAACTGGCCAATTTCAATAAATTTCGATTGTGAAGTTCAAGGCACCCTTTGGTATCAACCGGAACTTTCCCCGGTTCAGTGCCATGAATCCATATCCCTTGCCCCGTTCTCTGTTCAAGAGTGTCGCGCCTATTGGGATAATTTAGCACATAAGAAAGTGGCCCATAAATCCTGTTGAGTTCCCGTGCTTCTTTTCGCCCCACAATAAAGTAAAGTCCTTCAGGCGTTTTTTTATCGCCACCTGATTTTTTGCGACCTTCAACCGCGCCTATGGCAATGGGGAAACTTTTAATTACCCCCCATCGATTGTCCAATCTGCGCAGAAGGTACAAAACCCGATCTACCTTGTCCGCAACCAGAAGATACTCGCTACCACTATCGTCAACAAGCGCGGGAAATGGCTCGATGAAATTCTCTTCAAACGCTTCATTGTCAATCGAGTTACTAGTATTCACAGTATCGGATATTGAAGATTCAATTGAGATCGCCGCTGGGGCATTTCGTTTCATGATAGCAATCGTCGCAAACACCGTTGCGACAAGGCTCATCACCAAAAGAGCAGTAAAAATCACCAGTGAAAAAAGAGAGATGGGCGTGGCATATTTAAAATTCCCGCCTACTTGATTCAGCTTATTATTCATGACGAAAGCTACCTTAATCTATACCTAAAAAGAACATTGAGAAAGTTTCATAAACTATATCGTGCAATGGAACCTCTGCAATGTTCCCGCTAGGAGAAAAAATCGGAAAGCAGAGAATCATTTTCCGGGAAAATATAGTTACACAAAGGATAGGTCAACAAAGTGCCAAACGAGATCCTTGTACGTGCTTTTGTTGTGCGCAAAACTCTGCGCAACAATGGACTAAACCGGCT
>DYSA01000236.1 GCA_020726425.1 Fibrobacter succinogenes
GGCTCCGGTTTCTTTCAACCGAACGGATTTCCTGCTTTGCAGGGCAAACCAAAAAGGCGACCTCATTTCTGAGATCGCCTTTTGAACAGCGGGAACGAAAATTACGGCTGAACCGGTGTGGTTCCGGGAACAATATCTTTAATTCCCAGCATAACCGTACGGCCAAACTCATCGGTAAACTCGCGATTCGCCGTGGCGGCAGTGACCTGAACTCGAGCGGAGTAGGTTCCGTTTCCGACCACGCGACCCGATTCATTGCGGCCGTTCCACACGTAGAACAGACTCTGATATTCTGGAATATAGACGAGCTGTTTGGTTTTCATGACCACGTTTCCGAGGGGATCGTAGATCATCATTTCGCCGGCAAGCTCCATGCGCGGAAGCGGTTTGTTCGATCCCGCATGAATCGCCTGAGCCTGAATGATCATTCCCGCGGGCCCACCAAAGAGCGACTGACCGAGTTCAAATTCAGGAAGAGCAAGATCCGCCGGAACCTGTGTCACTCCCTGTTTGTACGGAGTCACCGCGTTGATCACAATGGTAAAGGGATTCACAAAAAGAGTTACCACAATTGGACGACGAACATTGTCGCCATTCGGTTGAGCGAGCCCGTTCACATCGGAAATCAAACCGGCTACCGGATTGATCCACACCGAATCGCTCACAGCACCAGTTTCAGGGCGAGTTGAACTTACCACACTATAGCGAACCGAAGTTCCTTCCTGAGAAACGAATTTCAGAACAACATCGTAGGGAACCGATCCATCGCTAAAGAGATGGTGAACCGCTTCGGTTGCAGCCACTTTCACCGGTTCTGAGTAGTTGATTGTAAGGTAGTCCGTTCCGGAAAGTGAATCTTCCAGAGTAGCACCTTCGGGCATGATCACCGGAGCGATCGAGTCAATCGGCACCAGTGAAGCATTTCCGACTACCTGAATCGTAGCAGATCCCGCGGCGATAGAGATTCTATCAGTGGCGAGCGTTGCCGTGTTCGGAATCAGTGAACCTTCGCTCACGTTCATAACGAGAGACTTGCCAACAAAGGCCGCAGTGCCACGAGCAAACTCGCGTTCCGCCGGAAGCGTTACCATGGCCGCAACTTCGGAAGCGGATTTTGCAAAGAGCGCAGCACCCGCTTTGAGATCAACTTTGATTTCATCGATTAATCCATCGGCGTTGCGGTCGAACCACACAGCACTGGTCGGTTCAACAGTGGTGATCACCTGAAGGATCCGTTCCACGTTTGTCGCATTGATCTGCGTATTGTTCTGCATGTCGCGGATCATTGCACGGTTCGCATCGATACGCAGTGAATCGCCATAGAGAGCGGTTTCCACCGGCGTGGTGCGAATCACCGCAAAGGTTATTGCATTTTCATTTTGAGCAACCGGCGACAGCACCATGTTGTACGGCGAAGTTCCACGGCGAACGGCAAAGGGTTCACCGGAAAGTGTCAGCGGCGCAAGCGGTTCAGAGAACTGAACGGTCACCGTGTCTTCGCGAGTGTCATCGAAATCGCGGTAGAGTGCACCTTCGGGAAGAATCACCGGCGCGAGATGATCCGCGGGAATAAGTGATTTTTCCGCAGCGATCAGTGCCGATCCGATGGTTCCATTAGCCACTTTGATCACATCTTCTGAAGTAATCGCCGTGTTTGGAATCGACCGTCCTTCGGTGACGTTCAGAATGAGATTCGCACCTTTCAGTTCCGTGGTCTTGATCGAGAATGAACGGAACGCCGGAAGAGTTATTTTTGAACGAAGATCATCGGGATTCAGCGCTACACCTTCGCCGGCATTCACGCCAATCACAATCGAATCGACCAGACCATCGCCGCTGTTGTCGTAGTAATGAGCATCCGTTACGTCAATCGCCACAACTACATTGATTCGTTCTTCACGGTTGTTACTGTTCGATTGAACAATGCCGTTCACATCTTTAATCAGGCGAGTTGTCGCATTGATTCTCAGTGAATCGCCATCTTTCATAATCTGGCTGGTGTAATCAACCTGCCACACAACGCTGTTACCCTCGGCGCGAAGCGGAGTCATATATGCATCGTACGGAACCGAACCACTGCGGAATGAAAAATATTTCTGACTCGCCTGATCACGGGTGATTGATTCTGAAAGAAGAGTCACCAGCGTATCGCCCGCTCCGGGATAGTCATAGAGAGTCACGCCATTGGACATGAGAACCGGCGCAAGTTTATCAACGGGAAGGATTTTCTGGTTTGATTCAACATTCGCCGAACCGATTGTTCCGGCGCGAAGTGAAATCGAATCATCCGCTGTCACCGCCGTGTTGATCACTCCGTTGTTCTGAACCACGTTCAGGATCAGTGTGGTTCCGACCACTGTCGACGCTTTGATTTCCAGTTTGCGATTTGCCGGAAGGTCAACTTGACTGAGAAGTTCTTCGGCCTTGAGCACCGCACCTTCGCCAGTAGCGAATCCAATGGTGATCGAGTCGATCATTCCATCGCCGCTGATGTCAAAAAGTGCTGCATCGGTCATGGCCACAGAAGTGGTCACGCGAAGTTCACGTTCGATGTTAGTTGGATTTTTCTGAACATTTCCACGCTCGTCTTTTACCAGAGCTGTTGCGCCATTGATCCGCAGTGAATCGCCGTTGGCCATGAATTTTTCTGACATTCCGGTGATAGAGAATGTCGCTTGCGATCCGGTCACTGTTTCAGATTTGAGATCCGCAGAGTATTTCGCTGTTCCGCGACGGAAATCAAAATAGCGTCCTGTTGCATTGGTAAACGAAACCGGTTCAGAAAACTGAATGGTCAATTTGTCATTAGTCATTCCCGCGAGATCGTTCAGAACCGCGCCGTTGTTTATGATCACCGGAGCCATTGAATCAATTGCACCGATTTTTCCCGCAGAAATTTTTGTTCCATCGGCAAAGGATCCCGCTCGAATCGATACCGAGTCCGCATCAGTCACCGCGGTGTTGATTGTTCCATTGTTCTGAACCACATTCAGCGCGAGAGTCGTTCCCACAACCGCCGATTTGGTGATCGCCATTGAACGAGGAAGTGAAAGAAGGGCAACAGGATCGTTTGCTTCCACCGCCGAACCTTCGCCGGTAGAGAACAAGATCGCCACCGAGTCGATCAATCCGTCGCCACTCTTGTCGAAATAGATCGCTTTTGATAGTTCAAAGGAACTGGTCACGCGAAGTTCACGCTCGATATTTTTCGCGTTTTTCTGAACTTTTCCGCCGGTGTCTTTAACCAATCCCGCGAGCGATCCAATGCGAAGAGAATCGCCGTTCGCCATGAATTTTTCAGACAAAGCCGTTACTTTGAAAACTGCTTCGGAACCAGCAATTGACTCTTTTGCAAGATCAACGGTGTACTTTGTTGTTCCGCGACGGAAATCGAAATAGCGTCCGTTGTCCGCGGTGAAAGCAACCAGTTCAGAGAATTGAATGGTCAATTTGTCGTTGTCTGTTCCCAGCTGGTCAGCCAAAACCGCACCGCCCTCGAGAATCACCGGTGCCATGGAATCGATCGCCATGATTTTCGTCCGCGCCGTTGTGGAAGCACCAATGGTTCCTTCGCGAAGAACAATCGAGTCAGCATCGTTCACTGCGGTGTTGATTGTTCCGTTGTTCTGCTGAACATTGAGCGCCAATGTCGATCCGTCGATCGCCGATTTTGTCACGATCATGGTTCGCGGAAGGTTGATCATTGCGGAGAGTTCAGTGGCATCAATCTTTGAACCTTCGCCAGTGGTGAACGCAATCGCCACGGAGTCAGCCAATCCGTTCGCATCGGTGTCGAAGAAAATCCCCGAAGATAACATGAACGAACTGGTGACGCGAAGTTCCCGTTCTACATTCTTATCGTTTTTCTGAACCTTGCCATTGTTGTCGCTCACCAGTCCCGTCGAAGCAGTGATCCGCACCGAGTCGCCGTTTGCCATAAAGTATCCGTTCTGAAGTGAACTTACTTTATAGACAACCGATTCGCTGTTGGTCTGATCGGGGATCAGTTTTACAAGGAACGTCGAAGTTCCGCAACGGAAATTGAGATACTGACCTTCGTCGGTCATCGCTTTCACCGGTTCAGAGTAGCGAACCGTAAGTCGGTCGTCAGCGGTTCCCACGAGATCATTGAGTATCACCGAACCGTCGAGAATCACCGGAGCCATTTCATCGATCGCTTTTGTGCTACTTTTGTAGGTCAATCCGCCAGAAGGAAGAACATCTTCGCGAAGTGAAACAGTGTCGCCTTCACCGATCGCCGTGTTTGGAGTTCCGTTGTTCTCTTTCACCGTCAACGAGAGGGTTCCGGCGTTCCATTTTTTTGAAAGAATATCAAAATGGCGGTTCGGTGCAAGAGTGAGTCGATCGGTCAGATCGTTCACCTGAGCATCGCTCAATTTGTCTTTGTGAGAAAACTGAATCGCCAGTGAATCGACAAAACCATCGGCGTTTGAATCAAACCAATTGCTCTGTTC
>DYSA01000237.1 GCA_020726425.1 Fibrobacter succinogenes
CTCGGATTTTAATCCGTGGAAACATGGTCGGATCAAATAAGCGCTACAGCATTGCGCCCAGAGCTACGCCGATTGTTGGTTCCTTTGTACGAAATGACATAATTTTTCCTTTTTTCTCCCCACTCTTTACCGCTCCAGCACATGATGCCGATCCTAAAATGGCAGCCCCACTGGTTTCAAAAAAATGAGGATCTATCGTGTTAGCCGTTCTACAATTCTACATTTACGCAAAAACTCAACCCGCAGTTGAGATTCCGTCCCCGCGGTTGAGATTCCAGCCCCGCAACGACGATTCCGGCCGCGCAACCACAAAAACTCAACCCGCAGTTGAGATTCCGTCCCCGCGGTTGAGATTCCAGCCCCGCAACGACGATTCCACGGTACAAAGTCACGATTCCGGCCGCGCAAAGAACACTCTAGTGAGCCGCCGACCAGTTTGCCGCGATCTGCGAATCAACTTTCACAGGAACGGAAAGCGGGCACGCTTTTTCCATGATCTCCGTGACGATAGCCCGCATCTCTTCGGCGCGATCCGTTTCCACTTCAAACAAGAGTTCATCGTGTACCTGAACCATCATGGTGATCGGGAGATGTTCCGTTTCAATCTTGTGCTGAAGAGTAATCATTGCCACTTTTACAATGTCCGCGGCGGATCCCTGAACCGGCGTGTTCACGGCGATTCGTTCCGCATTTTCGCGAATCATCTTGTTCGAAGCTTCCAGTTCAGGAAGGTAGCGCTTGCGGCCAAAAAGAGTCTCTGTGTATCCATGGTCTTTCGCGTTCTGAACGGAACCTTTCATGAATGCAAGAATTGTGGGAAACTGTTCAAAGTAGCTATCGATAAACCGTTTCGCCTCGGGAACAGAGATGTTCAGTTCACCGGCGAGTTTAAATGCTCCCATGCCGTACATCAATCCGAAGTTGATTGTTTTCGCCGCGCGGCGCATCTCATCACTCACCCCAGCCGAAGGAACACCGTAGATTTTCGCTGCGGTTTGGCGGTGAATATCAAGTCCTTCATGGAACGCTTCCACAAGCACCGGATCCTGGGAGAAATGCGCGAGCAACCGCAGTTCAATCTGAGAATAGTCAGCGGCAATAATCGAGCACCCTGCTTTAGCCACGAATGCTTCCCTGATTCGGCGACCGTCGATAGTTCGAACGGGAATATTTTGAAGGTTTGGTTCCGTGCTCGACAAACGTCCAGTGGCGGCAACGGTCTGGTTGAACGATCCGTGAAGCCGCCCCGTTTTAGGTGAAATTTTAGTGGGAATCGCATCGATATAGGTAGAAAGAAGCTTCTGTTTTTCTCGATACACGAGAATCCGGCGAGCAATTTCATGGTCGCGAGCCAGTTCTGTAAGAACATCAACATCGGTGGAATATCCGGTCTTGGTTTTCTTCCCGTGAGGCAGTCCCAGTTTTTCAAAGAGAATTTTCCCGAGCTGTTGTGTCGAATTGAGATTGAACTCTTCGCCAGCGATCTCGTACACATCAGCCAGAGCCGATGCCACAATTTTAGCATAATCGACAGAAAGATTTTTCAGATGATCGGTGTCAATGGCGATTCCCGCATACTCCATCTCTGCAAGCACCGGAACAAGAGGCATCTCTATAGTAGCGAAAAGGCCATCCATTTTTTTTGCAATGAGTTGCGGTTCTAAAAGTGCTTTTAATCGCAGGGGAAGAATCGCATCTTCAGCGGCATAAATAGCAGCTTTCTCCACGGGAACATCGGCGAAACTGATCTGCGTTTTCCCCTTGCCGATCAACTGGTCAATGGGAATCGTCGGCTGATTGAGGAACCGATTTGCCAACTCATCAAGGCTAAAATTTCTCGCCGTCGGATCGGCAACATAAGCGGCGATCATGGTATCAAAGCTGATATTCGCCAGTTTGATCCCATAGTTTTTGAAAATTTGGTAATCGTATTTGAGATTCTGCCCGATCTTCGCTATGGACTCATTTTCAAAAACCGGTTTGAGAAGAGCCAGTGCCAATTCTAGGGGGAAATTAGTTCCTTCGCGATGCCCCACAGGAATGTAGTACCCCGTGTCTGGATGAATCGCCAAAGAAATCCCCACCAGTTCAGCGGAAACTTTTTCCAGCGAAGTGGTCTCCGTATCCACCGAAACGAATCCCGCAGCTTTGATTTTTTCAATAAGATCAATAAGAACAGTTTCATCCGTTACGGTCACCGTTTCATAGCCAACCAGAACCGGCGACTCTTCGACAATCGCCGCTTTCGCTCCGGAAAAGAACGGATCTTTGAGATAATTGTTGAACTCAAGTTCGCGGAACAGTTCGATAACCTCATTCATTTTTATCTCGCCGTGCTTCGTCGAATCGATGGTGTAGGTTATCTCGGGAAGATCTTTCAAAAGAACCAGCTCATAAGAAACGCGAAGCAATTCGATATGTTCGCGAACCTTCGCCGCCAGCTTTGGCGATCCCGAACGATTCGGATTTTCCAGAAGCGCACTCACGGAACCGGCGGCTTCAAGAATCTGCATCGCCGTTTTCGGCCCCACTCCGGGAAGACCCGGCACGTTGTCGGCGGTATCACCCATCATGGCCAGTAGATCGGCGATTCGATCGGGGAACACGCCCATTTTCTCTTTCACTTTTTTCGGATCATACTCATCGAATCCCGCGCCGGACTCGGGGGTCAACTGGTGCACTCTATCGCTTACTAATTGCATCAAATCCTTATCTTTAGAAACGATCTTGACATCCATCCCCGCCTCTTCGCCGCGGCGCGCAAGGTGAGCAATAATATCATCCGCTTCAAGGCCGTCCATCTTGTACACCGGTAATCCGAACAGCTCTACAATAGTATCAAGATAGGACATTTGCGCCCGCAGTTCATCCGGCATAGGCTTGCGGTTCGCCTTGTACTCCTCGAAAATATCCTTGCGAAACGTTGCACCCTTGCAGTCAAAGGTCACGGCAAAGTTCGCTTCGGGATACTTGTTGAGAAGTCTCAACAAATAACCAGTGAATCCGTAGATCGCACTGACATTAAATCCTTTTGTATTTATAAGGGGGTTTCGGATCATGGCAAAGTGAGCGCGATATGCCAGAGCATGGCCATCAATTATAACAAGTTCTTTCATACTATCCTCTATTCTATATTTTTCAGTCTATAAAATAGTTTTGGAAGTTTCATTATTCCGATTTAGAATAGCATCGACTCTATGATGTGGTTTTTCATTCGTCAGTATTACCAAACGGCCGTTCAATCTGGTTCTTTTCTAGCATAGTAGATAATAATCGCCGCACCAACGAGAATCATCCCCACCACAGCCATGGCAGTTGGCGATTCATTCGGTAGGATCAGCCAGCTCAAAATAGCACCAAAAACGGGAATAATAAATTTCCAGAGATTGAGAAATGAAATTTTAACCTTCGAATGTAATAGATGAAACCAGATCGAATAAGCAGTAGCAGAGAGTATGGAAAGATAGAGAAGTGCTCCGAAATAGCGAGGATCGGGAATCACCGAAACGGTTTCTGTAGCAAATGAAACCAGCAACAGCAAGGTTCCGCCAACAAAAAGTTGAGCGCCATTCAATGGTATTGCAGGAACTGTTCTGTTGTCTTTAGCAACCACAATCGCCGATATCGCAGACACCAACGATGAACCGATCATACACGACACACCAAATAGATCGACAGTTCCAAGTCCATTCCCCGAAGAAACTGCTACCGTGATAATTCCAATCACCCCAAGTACAAAAGAAATGGCTTTTGAAGGAGTTATCCGATCGTTCGCCATAAAAAAATGAGCGAGAACGATAGCCCACAGAGGAGTAAATCCAGTAACGACAGCACCCAGCGCCCCACTGATCCGATTCAGCCCAAGATAAAAAAGCAGGTATAGGAGAAATGTTTGAAGAAATCCTACTTTTACCACAACAAAGAAATGAGATTTAAGCGATCTGAAATTAGCTCGATAGTTTCCTGCGAAAATCAATGTGATAATTCCCGCGAGCATAAACCGCTGACCAGCAAAGTTTAATGGAGTGGTATACGGAAGGCCAATCTTGATTCCCACAAAAGCCGTCGACCAAAGAAAGCACGCAAATACCGCAAGTATAGTTTCACGAATCGGGAATTTCATACGTTGTCCTTGTTAGGTGGACAAAATAGTTCAATTCCCACGGTCAAATTAGCATTTCACTGCAAAGTATTCGCTTGAAATGAGTATTCATTGGGGCACAATTTAATATTAAAGCATGTGTAAGACAAAATGTATGCTATGAAAATAAGTTTTATGGATAACGGAGAATCGTCACCCATAAATTCCTTGGCATCTACCAACAAATAAGTCATCCTTTACTGCCGGCGTGTGGGAGTATTGAATAGTTCCAGTCGTCACCATGAAAATCGTGCTTCCGAATGTTTATTTCTTCGAATTCTTTGTCTGAAATTTTCAGGC
>DYSA01000013.1 GCA_020726425.1 Fibrobacter succinogenes
TCAATATCTTCGCCTGAATACAAAAGGGAACCTCCTAATTGAGGTTCCCTTTTTCCTGTAATTCGTTAATCAGGTATTAATTACATTTCGTAATCAACGACGCCCCGAGCTGTTGCAATTGATCCGATGAACTGAGCTACTGCAACATGTTTTGGGTTATTCTGATAAATTTGAAGATCTTCGCGACTCAAGAATGTTGAATAGAGCGTAAGATCGAATGCAGCAGCTGATCGATTGAAATCGATACCAACTTCAAATGCAACGATCTGAGGAATTTCGGAGGAGAGTGCTTCCAAGCGCGCTTTGGCTTCGAGCGTTTCTTCATTTGTGCTAAATTTCCACATTACAATATGGGTAACCATTTTACCTCCTGGTTAGATTCAGTTTCTAGGCTCAAATTGTCGAGCCCGTTCTTTAATTATTAAAAGTGTGTCATTGCGATATTCCGGAAAGCGAGAAAGAATATCGGTCATCTGTTCGCGAACCGAAATAACTCCGACATCGTTTTTGTCTGCAAGTTTTATGTAGCGATCACCAAATGAAATTGCATTTTCATTGTCATTGAGTTGAAGTGCGTAGATCCAAAAAATGTTTTCATAGTATTGTGGAAATTTGGGATGGCAAGAAATTCCTCGTTTAAACATAGCAATAGCATCGATAAATTGGTGTTTTCGACTTAGTAGGACACCGAAATTGAGCAGTCCCTCTTGATGGCTCGAATCTGCCGAAAGAAGTTCTTCAAACTGAAGTTGCGACTGATCAAACCACCCTTTTTCCATGTAGACAATTGCTAAAAATAGAGTAGCTTCTCTGTACGAATCGGGATCTTCTTGAGCGCGCTTTAAATAATGTACTGCATTATCTGCTTCGACACCACCGAACCAGTCGGAGTCATTTTTGGCGTACTCTCGCCAATGTGAATCCCGTTGTTTTTGTAGTGATAGGAGATACCAACTTTTTCCATACATCAAGAGTGAAGCACTCGTTCCACGTTCTGAAGGATCAAGCTTATCTAACGATGTAAGAACATCTTTAGGTTCACCTTTTTCGTAGAGTTTTTCGACAGATTTTAAAGTTGGAGTAGCAGATCCATTGATCGTTCTTACTAAGAAAATAATGGAGACGATAGCAGCCATGAGGAAGAGTGAACCGATAATTACTACAATAAGTGAAATTTCCTTTTTTTGTTTCACAAAACTAATTACCCGTTGAAACTTCAGCACTGTCGCTGACATTGGTGGTGCCGTTTGTTGTATCAGTTGCAGATGGTGCTGGTGTTGATGATTTTTTGCCCATGGTAAAGTCGACTTCTGAAAGATTTACCAAATCGAGCTCACAAGGCCCAGAGAGTGTGGTTGCCTTAACTTGTGAAAGTTGTGGTATCCATCCTTTTGAAACGGCTGAAGTTTTGTCTTTTTTGAACGAGTATTCAATTTGAATCCACGTTTGACCTTCGTATATTTCGCGAATTGAAGGATTGATTGTAAATGAACTTAATGATTTGAAAGAACAATCCATTCTTCCACCAGCAAATCGGATCACTAACGGGGTATCAGAACTCTTAAATTTTTTAACTGAGATTGTTGAACCACTTCGATCTTTAATCAAAGCCTTGGGGCTGCAAGAGACCGCAATTAATGCGGTCACTGCAAGAAGATAATAATTAATCTTCAACCGTAATACCGTGTTCTTCAGTGAACTCTTCGCGATTGCGATAGACTTTCATAAGGCGAGCTACACCAGCCTGTTCAAGAGTTTGGTATACTTTGTCATCTTCAACGATGATATAACATCCGCCACCGTGGTCAGAAACATCTGCAAGGCAGCTGATAAAGATGTCGATACCATCCAAGTCAAGATTTTGAACTTGCTCGAGGTTGAACACAAAGTGGTGGAAACCCTCTTCGATATGTTCTGTAATCGCTTCATCAAGGATTGACAAGTGTTTAGCTGATGTCATGTCTCCGATGACATGGACAACAAGGAAATCGCGGATTTCTTCAATTTCATACTTCATGGGAATTTTCCCACCCTTCAGAATCAATGTCTTTATAACAGATAATATCGATAAATTCAAGCGTTTCGTCAAGAACGGTTTCTTCAATTATCCAACCTTGGCGAAAAAGTCGCGCGATTTCGAGGTCGATTTCATCGAAAACTAGTTTTGCGTCGCGATCATATCCCACTTCAACACGAAGTTCATGATATTGACGCATCCCTTACCAATTCCGTTCTGACGTATTAAAATAAAACTTTGGAAGCAATCCGTAAAGGAGTTCTATCCTTTGGATGACTATTTCTTCGTCGCTGGTCTTCTGTGAATTACTCTGAGCTGTTGCTGAAGCGCAAAAAACAGATCTTTTTAGGTGCGTATCCCATAGTTCTGCTTCTACTGTAACTGTCTTGTCGATCCGGTACTTATTCTGTTTGATGCTGGAAAATGAGGAGATATGTAATGTCTGGATGTAGCGGATGCCGAGTCCTTCAAACACCGCTAAGTGTTTTGGTGTTTCTTTATCATTGTTTGCAAGAATACCCTGTTCAAATCGCTTGATACGGATTTGAGTCGGCATATCAGCCGTTGAAAGGAGTGTGGGATACCATTTGAGTATGAGTCGTTTATGGCGAGAATTAATCGGTTTTGTTATTTTTTTGAATGAAGGTGTTTCGCTGAATTCGTTGTTGATGATGACAGGAAGAAAGAGGATAGTGTTACCTTCGAAAACGAATTCACTAAACGAAGAGTCACAATATTTTATAATAGTAGGTGGATTATTCTGTTCAGATGCCAAAAGCACAGAACAGAATAATCCAATTATTAGTAAGAACCGAATCACGCATTACTCTCGTAAGGAGTTCTTGTCCGAACCATTCGAGCTGCAAACATTCCGTCAAGGTTGTGGTCATGCGGAGTAATCACCAAGTAACCATTGACATCGACAAACTTGCGATCTGCGTAATCACTAGCATTCTGGAGCTCAAACTCTGGATGATTTTTCAGGAAGTTTTCGACCTGAGCCTGGTTCTCTTCGCGTTCAAGTGAACAGGTTGAATAGACCAGTACTCCGCCTTTTTTCACCAAAGTCGCTGATGATTCGAGCATTGCTGCCTGAATTTTTACAACGGTAGCGATATCTTGTTCTTTGCGAATCCACCGTGAATCGGGATGGCGTTGGATAACACCTGTGCCTGAGCACGGAGCATCGAGAAGAATTGCATCGAAGAATTTCGTGATTGCTACATGCGCACCATCCATGAGAATCGGTATGATACGATCTGCAACTTTCAATCGAGTGGCATTTTCCTGAACCATATTCATTCGTTTTGCATTAGTGTCACAAGCGACAACGAGTCCATCTTTGCCGATCAATTCAGCAATAAGCGTTGTTTTTCCCCCAGGAGCAGATGCTACATCAAGTACGATATCTCCAGATTTGCAATCGAGCATTGCCACAGGCCATCCAGAAGATGGAGACTGAACTGTACACGCGCCAGCTTTGAATGCCGATATATCTGCGGGCATGATATGATCATGGACGCGATAATATCTTTTTTCAAATCCTGTTCCCTGAGGAGATGTTTCGGTCAGCGAAGCGATATCGGATTCAAAAGCTTTCTGTGGAACTGCCAAGCTATTCCAGCGAATGAAATTCGTCGGTTTGCTGTTGTTCCACTTGAGAAGTTTTTTCGTTTTACCTGTACCATACTGTTCATTCCAGCGATGGATTAACCAGTCAGGGTGTGAAAACTCAATTGATAAACGTTCAGTTTTGTCCATTGATTCTGGGATTTTAGTCACTTCTTTTTTGTTCTCAATGAGTTTGCGAAGAATTCCATTTACCGCACCGCTGAACTTACGAGTTTCTTTTGCAATTTTCATAAGATCAACAGATTCGTTTACCGCAGCATGAACGGGGATCTTATCGAGAAAGAGGATTTGGTAGAGAGCGATTTGAATAGCGAGGCGCAGTTCAATTTCGCCCATAAGTTTTTCGTCAAGATATTGATCGATAACATAATCGAGATATCTTTTATTCCGAAGAACCCCATACGAAATCTCAAATGCCAATCGCTTATCTTTGGGATTGATATTCGCTTTTTCAAAGAGATAATCGATGATCTTTTCAAGTTCTCCACGTCCAGTGTGGAAATCCATGAGCACTTTATACGCAGCTTCGCGAGCATTCATGGCCGCAAATTTTGATGCACGGTTGAATCCACCATCGCGATTGTTCTCTTTGTTGTGTTGATGGCCATGAGCTCCACCATGCTCGTTTCCACGGGAACTTCCGAAATCTCTGGATCTGCCGTGTGAATTTCCCTGTTCTCTGTCGGCACGCTGTTCACGTCCACCGCGGGAAAACCCGTTTTCCTTATCACGACCGTGGTCTCTTCCATGGCCTTTGAATCCAACTTTTCCGGCATTCATTCCAGTATGGTCCCTTCCTGTATAGTACTTCCGTTTACAAAATCTTTTACCGGCATTGATCTTTTCCCCGCCGGTTTTACCTGTGTGATTCGAAGAGTGCCTGATCCGCAGGCAACTTCAATACCGCTATTCGAAACAGATAAAACAGTTCCAGCGTCCGCATCACTCGCGGAGCTTGAAACTTCTGCCCATTCTATTCCAAGTCGTTTATCATCATAATTGGTATGCGATCCAGGAAATGGAACGAATGCTCGAATGCGATTCGCAATAATTTCGGCGGAATCTTTCCATTGAATCTGGCCTTCTTCTTTTTTGAGAAGCGGCGCTTTTGTCGCTTTAGTGTGGTCTTGAACGAGATACGTTTCAGTTTCTGTAGCGAGGATTTCAAATCCTTGTTGAACTGCATCAGCGCCAAGAACACTCAATCGTTCATAAAGTGAAGGCGTGGTGTCTGTTGCAAGTATCGGACAGCGAAGTTGTACAAGGATATTACCCGTGTCAATTCCGCGATCGATTCTGAAAAGGGTAACACCTGTTTCTGGTGCACCGGTTTCAATTGCGCGATGGATCGGTGCGGGGCCTCTAAATTGAGGAAGCAGAGCGGCGTGAATATTAAAAGTTCCCTTAGGAGGTATCGAAAACAGCGATTCTGGCAGAATTGAGAATGCCACTACGACAAAAATGTCCGCGTTTAATTCTCTTAGCTGATTTTGGAAGTCTATATCTTTAAGGGATTCTGGTGTGTACACTGGTGATATAGATTGTTCTTCACAAAATAGATGCACCGGACTCTTGCGGAGTTTAAGTCCTCTTCCTGCTGGTTTCGGTGGATTTGTAACAACACCGCAACAGTGATGACCTTGTTCAAGTAACCGTTGAAGTGCTGGTAAACCAAATTCTGCAGTTCCAAGAAAAATAAATCGCATAGTACCTCAAAAAATAAAACCACCAGAGAATGCAAAATTGATTCCCATATTATCGCCTAAAATTCGTGTCGCAAAATCAAAGCTTACTGTTTTATCCTGAAGTGGGACTGCAAGTCCTGCGCCAACGGAGATAATCTGAGATTCGCTCTTTGTGTATGTTTGAGGCTCATCGGTATTACCCTTAATTATGTCAAAGAAATGTCTGATATCATCAGTTGAAGCCGATGTTCCTACTCGAAGTGACAGTAGTTCACGCAAAAATTGAAGTTCAATCGCTGGGCGAATTATCGCAGGGTAATTTTTCTCTTTTTCACATTCAAGTATTAAACTACTCTGAGAAATTCCCTTTGTGAAATAGCGAATCCCAGAATACACTGAAACAGGAAGATCTGAGTTTTCATTTTCGTACTCTTTGAGAAAGAGTCCGGCATTTTTAAACCCAGCAGAAAGAGCAATATTTCGAGTGGGCAGAAAATAGATTCCGCCATCAGCTAAAAGTGCCGATGCTTCTGTTTCTGAACTGATACTTTCTAGTTCTGGTGAAAGAAACTCATAAACATACTTAAGTGATAGACCTGTGCTGAAATTTTCCATCCACTGATAACCGGCGGTAACACCACCATCGAGTGAGTATGGAGATATTGATTGTGTCAGTTCGTTGCCATTGTTATCAAGGCCTCGTATTTCGCCAACAGAAAGATATCTGAAGGATGGTGCGAGTGAAATACCATTGGGGAGTTTGAACGTTGTTGTCAACCCACCCATGGAAATATCAGAACTCAATGGTGAAAATGCAATTCCTATAGATTTTTTGCTACTTGTAGCAAGTAACGCAGGGTTTCCCCAATGGGTCGTTCCACTGGAAGGAAGGAGTGTAGAGGCTCCGCCTAGTGCGACCTGTCGTGCGTCTAACTCTATGGTTTCAAAATCAAAAGCGTTTGTCGAATTACTCACTTCTGCAAAGGAGAATCCAACTAAAAGAACAGTGATTGCTACAATTTTTGATTTTCGATACATAGATTATCCTTGTTACTCATACGAAATTTGAAAATAGTTTTTGCTACTCATCGTTAGTTTTACAGATCTAAACAGCATTCCGTCGAAGTTTTTCAAAGCTAAAGTATAGGAAGGTGAAAAGTAGTTGATCTGCTGTAAATGATCTCTTTTTCGAACAATGGCAATTGTTTCATTAGAAGATAGTTCAAAAATCCCCGATTTCGCTACGAGAGAATCTGGAATAAACGAAGGTGTACTTCCCGAAAGAATCTTAAAAAGATCTCCGCAAACGATTGGAATCGAAATTAATACGCTGTTCTTTAAGGAATCTTGTACAGAAAGTTTCATTTCTTCAGTATCTGTGGAAAAGGTGATGGAATCATTTTTGAGCGTGAGTTGGCTTATTTTTGAACCAAAAGGAGAGTACAGGTAAATTTGCGAGTGTGGATCACTCTTTAGAGTAACGATAGTTCCTGATCCTGAAAGTGTCGGCGAGTGGACTTGGAACGTTCCCGTTCTTTTCGACGATTGATCTAAAGCAGAAAAATGAGTTCTTGATCGAGCGCAATTTGCAAGAATCAGCGTTACTAGCAAAAAGAATGGGAATCTCAATTTTCGGTACTTTGAAACTTTTGTTCAGATAACAGAGATTGCAGCTTTGTAATTTTTTCAGAAATTTCGGATCGTTGGGGATTTTCAAAAACGTTTGCTTTTTCATATTCACTGATTGATTCGGCTAAACGTCCCATTTGTTCAAGAGTCATCCCAATGTGATAATAGATTATATAATCATCATTGATCTGTTCAAGTGCCCGGTACAGATGTAAAAGTGCCTGTTCGTAGTTTTTTTGACGATAAAGCGCCCATCCGTATGAATCTAAATATGCACCGTTTTCAGGGTCTCCATCAAGTGCAATTTTGATTAACTTTGTAGCTTTTGATATGTTTTTGTTATTATCAACCCACATATATCCAAGATAGTTTGCAGACGGAAGATGGACGGGATTTCCATATGCTAATTTTGAGAACAATTGTTCAGCATCATTTGTTTTCCCTGAACGTTCTAAGCACATTGCGTATTCAAACTGAATTGAAAGTGGAGCCAATTTGCCATATATTTTAAGTGCTTCAGAAAAGGGCATTACTGCTTCGCTATATTTCTGTTGCATTGTAAGGAGTGAGCCATATAGTGCCCACGATTCGGGTTTTGAGGCAAATTTCTGTGTATAATTCAAGGCTGAAGCCACCGCTTGCTCTGTTTTACCGGTTCGAACATAGAGGAGTACCAGTGCGCGATAAGGTTCTTCAAAATTGGGATTGAATTTGATAGAGGTAAGGTAAGAATCTATCGCCTGGTCAGTTTTTTCTAGTGCTTCTGATACTGAACCAAACAGGAAGTGGAGTTCGTAGTCGTCTTTCTGAATAGAAAGAAGTTGTGTCATTATGTTCTGTGCATACTCTAAACGTCCATCGAGAAACGAGTAGATTGCGAGGGGGCGGCCATAATAGAAGTCCCGAGGGGTGCCGTCATTTTTATACAGTTGCTGAAAGAGAATAATTGCATCTCTGTATTGGCGTTTTGAGGCATAATATCGCCCTACCAGTTCCATGACTTGCTGGTCAGGGATCCCACCTTTAACGGGGAGGTACCAATCGAGAATATTCATTGCATCTGCTTCAGAGCCAAATGCTAATAGCGAAAGTCCAAGCCCTTTCCGGATTGCACGATCGTTCGGGTATTGTTTTTCCAAATCACGGAAAAGATTGATGGCTACGCTGCCATCTCCTGCTCGGCGATATAGGTCGGCAGCCTTTAGTTGAAGGAGAGAGTCACCCTCTGAGTTTGCAGAAACGATGATTTTAGCAGCTTCACGAAATTGATTGTTTTCCGCCAACAAATCAGCGTAAACTACTGAATCTTGAAGATCCATAGTGTCAATTTCCTTGAATGCATCGAGTGCTTCGCTGTAGTGTTCATAGGTGATGTAGATTTTTGCGAGTTCTCTGAGTTTTTGATCGTTGAGTGTTTTTGTTGGTAAGCCACCGGTGATTACATATATCGCTTGTACTGGTTCATTTGAATGAAGAGCAAAATTGGATGCATAGGATGTCAGAAAATCAGAAGCTGGATCCAGTTTCCACGCAGAGAGAAAGAGTTGTCGAGCTTCTGTTGAATCTCCATTTCTTTCGGCTATTTTCCCGTCGAGGAAGATGTTTTCTGCAGCATTCCTTCTGAGAAAATTTTCATTTGTTGACCCTTTTTCACTGGCCGATGTTTCAATTCCTGCGTGAAGAATTGTCACTGCAGAAACGATTAGGAATGCAAGATTACTTAATTGAAATAACAAGATTTACACGGCTTTCTAAAGGGATTGAAGATCCTGCAGTTGCAGATTGACGAATCACAATACCTGGAGAAGTCTCTGGGTGTGATTCATAGGTCAATGATCCTGTTTTTAATCCCGCTACCTCGATAGCTGATTGTGCATCAGAAAGTTTGGCACCGAGGAGGTCAGGGACGAGAGTCTTTGTTGGACGACTCCCTTTTGAAATCAAGACAGTAACGCGGGCTTCACGTGACGTTACTGAGCCTTCAACAGGATCAGTTCCCACACATGCGTCTTTTTTTACCGAAGAATTGTATGAAGTACTTACTGAAATGTTGTTAAATCCGGCTTCGCGAAGAGCTCTTTTTGCCGGGCCTTCTTGTAAGTCGATAAGTGATGGAACGGTGGCGATCTCTGAACCTTTACTTACGACAACCATGATATGGCGTCCCTGTTTTACTGGCTCTCCTTCGACAGGATCCTGAGATATTATAGTATTTATCGGTTCTGCATCATTGTATTCAGTGCGGCTTTCGGTAATTCTAAGACCGTTACTTGCACAGACACCCTTTGCAGAATCAACAGGCATTCCTACAACTTTAGGAACAGTTACTTCCCAGCGGTTATTTACGCCAACAAGTTTTGGCATGACTTGCTTGTCAACCAGATAGTATGAAACGATGGCTAGGAGTGCGATGGTTATGAAAAATCCTGGTACGGCAAGTAACCAAAATTTTATTGGCGAGATTTCAATCTTGTAAAGCGTCTTCATTATAGATTGTCACACTCTTTCGGCTATAGCTGATAATTTTGTTATCACTCAGTTTTTTCATTTCGCGGGCGATTGTTTCACGGCGATGTCCTATCGAACTACCGATTTCCATTTGAGTTGGAACATTCTGAACAATTATTGCACCCTCTCCATTTTTCTTTCCACGGCGATGGGCTAAATCGAGAATGTACAGTTTTAGCTTCTGGGCTGCACTCATAAAGGCAAAGTTATTCACCAACTTATTAGCAGAGCGAATTCGAGCTGACAGAAGTTTGAGAAGTTCAATAGTAAAACGAGGGTGTTTTTCTAAGACGCTAAAGAAACTAACTCGATCGAGAACATAGATTAAACAATCGGTTTTTGCAATGACCGCGGCGCTGGTCGGTTTATCTTCCAGAAGTGACATTTCTCCAAAGAAGTCATGGCGAGTAAGAACAGAATAGATTTGTTCAATTCCTTCTTTACCGAATGAAACGACTTTTACCCAACCACTTGCAATTACGTAGAATCCGCTTTCTTTGTACGCCTGTTCACGAACAACGATAGTGCCTTTAGGGATACTTCGAACGACCATGTGTCGGAAAAGATCTTCAAGGTCTGTAGCCGAGAGGCTTTGGAATAATTTGCTTTCATGGGCAAAACTCTTAAAGCGTGCAAATTCCTCTACGTTCATTAATATCTCCTCATACAAGGGTGTCTTTTATCGTGTTGGTTAATCCCACTATACAATTAACGGTGGAATTTTATTAAAGATACGAGATAATTCGATAGGATTCAAGAGAGTTGTCTATTTTCATTGCCGAAAGTTAGTTGTTAAACTTAACAGAAACAATGTTCGCAAGAACTGTGATGGAAATCTCTCTTGATTTCATAACCAGTTATCGGGTAATCATCGTGAAAATATTTTGTAGTATACCTGTAGAAAAGGATATTCGTAAAATTCCCAATAATAGAAATGCTATACCGATAGCTTTTATGACAGATTTCAAAAGTTTAAGAAACAATATGAAAAGAATGACTGCAACTAAAACGGATATAATTGTAGACAAAATGCTCATCTCTTTTCTAGGATGAACACATCCGTAAATTTGCGATTAATTTCATGAAACATTTCTTGGTTGTTCAGGAAAGCATCGACTATTTGCGGGTCAAAATGTTTCCCCCGCTCTTCTTTGAAAAGCGCAACTACTCGCTCTGTTTCCCAAGCAGGTTTGTAACATCGTGCATTGGCAAGGGCGTCGTATACATCGGCTACAGCAGATATTCGTCCAAAGATATGAATATTTTCACCGGCAAGCCCGTGAGGATATCCGGTGCCATCCCATTTTTCATGGTGTTGTAAAGCTATTGTCGCTGCAGCTTTGAATGCTTTGCGATTTGAGTGTTTCAACATCGAATAGCCAAGTTCTGCATGGGTATTCATGAGAATGCGCTCTTCATCAGTTAATCGCCCTGGTTTTAGTAGAATTGAATCGGGGATTGCAATTTTACCGAGATCGTGCAACGGCGATGCAACTTTAATGAGTTCTTTGTCTTTATCAGATAGCCCGATGAGTTCTCCAATTAGTCGGCAGTACTCAGATACCCGTTTTACATGGTTACCCATCTCGTTGGAACGCATCTCTGCTGCTTCTGCAAGTGTGTAGATGATTTCGCGCTGAGTCGATTCGAGCTCTTCTCGTAATATGGCAGCATCAAGTTCACGGCCGATGTAGATGGTTACAAACAGGAGAAGTTTTAAGTCATCTTCGGTGAAATCTACGAGATTGAGTTTGTTTACTGACTGGAAGACACCGAGAATTTCTCCGTCGCTGTTTTTTAGTGGCAGTGAAACCATGTTTTTTGTTTGGTAACCAGTTTTGCGGTCAACTTCGTGATTGAAACGGGGATCACCATAGACATTATTTATGATAAGCGCATCGCCATTCTGCAGTACATATCCAACGAGCCCCTCTTCTGCAGAGGTTTCGATACGGTTGATGCCGTCGGCAACGCGACTCCACAATATATTTCGCTCTTTGTCGTGCACCCAAACAGTACAGCGATCGGCTGGGACAAGCTGGTGAGCCATGCGAGAAAATTGCATGAGAAGTGTTTCTACATCCCGACTCTCGGCCACTTGAGAAATTGAGGAAAGTATACTTCGAAGAATTGAATCAGCATTTTCAGTCATTACTTATTGCTCCTGATGGTTTTTATAAAAATAATCACCGTTCATAGTAAAGTGCATAGTCCGAATGAACTATTTGTGGAACTCTTCCCATGCTAGTGCCGCGGAACCGAGAAGTGCCGCATCAGCCTCAGGGAGTTGAGAGAATTTGATCTCTGCACTTCCTTTAAACATTTCTAGTGATCTTTTTTCAAATGCGACTTTGAGCGGCTTCATAAGTAGTTCACCAGCATTGGCAAGTCCTCCAAAAATGAAGATTGTGTCGGGATTTGAAAAGATCATAGTGTCGGCAAGAATTTGACCAAGATATTCTGCAGTACGAGTGAATGCTTCATTGGCAAGAAGATCACCATTGGTTGCTGCTTGGAACACTTTTTTTGATGAAATTTGATTGGTGGGTAGATCTCTGAGCGGTGAGTCTATCATTAATTCTGAAAAAAGTTCAATTGTTGTCCGTACTAGTCCAGTTGCTGATACATAGGTTTCGGCGCATCCGCGACGACCACACCCGCACACACGACCATTGGGAAAAAATTGCATGTGACCGACTTCGCCTGCAAAACTATTTTTCCCGTAAAGAACTTTTCCATCAACTACAAATCCACTTCCCAAGCCTGTGCCGAGGGTGATCACAACAAAATGATCACTCTCTTTTGCTCCTCCAAAAAGCTTTTCACCGAGAGCCGCCGCATTGGCATCATTCGTCGTAACAACAGGAAGCGATAATCGTTTTTCAAATGAACGACGAAGAGGAACAATTCCGCTCCATTTAAGATTCGCCGCATGTTCGATAGTTCCATTGTAGTAGTTGGCATCTGGTGCGCCAATACCGATAGTGACAATTTTTGTTTCTGGGAATTCTTGTTTGAATGATTCGATAACAGTGGCTGCAGCCTCAACAAAAAGTTCAAACTGATCGTAGCTGTCTGTTTTGATTGATTTTCTTGAAAGAATGACACCTGATTCATCCACAAGCCCGAAAACGGAGTTTGTCCCGCCGATATCTATCCCTACGACAACATTTTTCATTCAAATCCCCAGAGAAAGTTTTGCGGAAATATACACCACGTCACTGAGAACTTAAAGGGGAAAGAATGAGTTCCTAATATGATATTTCTCGAACATTTCCATCGCTGATCCGGGCGCCGAAGTACTTGACCCAGAGTGCATTTGGTGAGCATCTAAGGATTACCGCGGTTATTACTTTGCCATTTTCAAATGCAATTCTTATAATCTCGTTTTTGTGAAAGGTGTTTGGTGCTGAAAGCTGAGCAACATTGCTCGTGATTGGAATCGTTCCAACAGTTGAACGTAGCTTTGGGGAGACTGGAATCTTGAATTCTGCAGTGTCGGCATACTTTGTCGGGGCAAGTTTTTTTGTTTGAACTATGCCCTTCAAACCATGGTAAACGATTTGAATTGAATCACTGTCAAAAGATGGAATAGGAGTAATTTTACCTTCTAAAGAATACTCGCCTTCACCAAGAACAATGACTGTCTCACCTTTGCGAGAGAACTCTCCGCCTTGAACGCTTGATCGCAGTACTTCGCCGGAGTTTTTCGAGCGGATTGTGTTTGTTTTCAGTTCTGTACGGAGTTGTTCCAGCTTTGCTTGTTCAATTTTCACTCGAACTTCGTCTTCCTCTTTTTGGACTTCAGTTCGTGCTTGTTGGGAATAAAGTTGTTTTGTTCGTTTGAGTTTTTTTTCTGCTTCAATGAGAATAATTTGTTGCAGTTTGATTTTGTTCTGAATCTCAGCTGTTGACTGTTGTGCGAGGATTTGGCCGGTAGTAACGTGTGTTCCTGTGGCCATAATTGATTCGGTGATACCATCATTGGGAAATGCGTATTTCCGTATGTTTTGGTATGAAGGTTCAAGTTTGATCGGAATCCATAATGTGTCAATGTTTTCAAAGGTCGCTATGTTCGGTAGTGAAAGTTGGTTGCTCGGTTTTTGAGTCGTACATGATACAATCAAAAGGGAAATAATAAGTATACGTTTCATTTTGGATCTCTTTAGTTATAAATGTAATCAGCGGTTAATAGACGTATGTCGATGACTAAGCAGTTGTGTTTGCATACCAAATCGATGTAGCTCTTTTTCAATTCGTATGTTTTAAGTGAAATTTCATTTTGTTTTGAACGAGCCAATGTGCCATTTGTAAACTGTATTGAGGAGAGTTTTGTGTAGTTTTCTGCTGCTTCAATGGCTTGTTCGAGTCTCGCAAGTCGTTGTTTTGTAGTCTCCCATTCTGACCACTGTTTTTTTAGCTCGTTTGTTCTGTCTCTGATCATGTCGTTAAGAGAATTTTTGACAATTTCTTCGTGTTGTTTTGCTTGAAGAAGATTAAACCACCGTTTGCCAGCTGTTGTAAGATCGTAGGAGAAATCAAGATGGACTGTGCGTTCTGGTTGTAAGTCGATCGCGGAGTATTCATTGAAATCAGAAAGACGTGAGATGTCAGCACCGATCGACATGCGAGGTAAAAATGATTTTCGAGAACGTTCTACGAGCAAAGATGCGAGATCTTGCTCGCCACGAAGTGTCGTGATTTGTTTATTTGTTTCGGTAAGTTTTTGAAGGGCATCTTCGTAGGGAATATCATAGGTAAGTGGTGAAAGTTCTGTGTCGATTGCAAAAGGGGCTTCCGATGAGATGCCAGTTGCTCTTTTGAGTGCCTGTTCTGCATCGCGATGGTTTCTTTCGGTTTCTGCAAGATTGTCTTGAGCTTGGGCTAGATCTAAAAATGTGGAAAGAGTATCGATAGCGAGGGATTCTCCGTTATTGTATGAAGCTGTAGCGATCCGATGTTTTTCTTCTGTGGACAAGATAATTTTTTTGTCGAGGGATGCATAGTTCTGTGTTCGAAGATATGCAAAGTAAAGCTTTGCGATATCTGTTTTTACGTGCATCCGAACTTCTTGCCAATGGCACACGAGTAAGCTACTTTCTACTTTGCTCAGTTTAATATCAGAAACACCTCTGCCTTGAAGCAGAATGGGCTGGTTGATAGAAATTCCAAATTCCATGTATCTGTTTTTAGGTGCAAATGAACGATTTTGGACAGATTGGTCCAGAAGGTGGGAGAGATAGAGATCGCCAGTCGAACCAAAACCTTGTCCAAAATTTCCGTCGGATTTGTAACGCTCTACAAAAGAAAGCCAAGAATCATTGTAGTAGTGGTCGTAGGAACGAAAGTACCGCCCCGCATTTCCAAAGAGAGAAACTGTGGGAAAGAGTGAACTGCGAATTTCTTTGGTTTTGTTGTAGCTCTTGTCGAGTTCAATAGTGCTGTTTTGTACAATTCCGGAGTACTTGTATGCAGAATCAACAAGCTCTTCAAATGTGAAAACTGTGGATTGTGACTCGCTAAAGCATTGAAAAGTGAAAAGTAAGACGAAGATAATCAAGGATCGCACAGAATACCTCAATAAGAAAAAACGTTATTGCTATTGGAATATAGCAATAAATAATCCTCCTGTGTCCTCTTTCTCCAAGAAACAGCGTTGAAAGAGTAAATGGTGCTTTAATTCCATTGAGAACAAATTGGTTGCTTAGATCTTTCGGTGGAAGAAATACCGTGAAACTATGGTTTTTAGTGCAAAAAAGAATAGCAAACAATTCGCATTGTTTTTTAACATTTGCATTTTTTTGGCAAATTGGCAGAAATCATATTACTATTGAGTAATAACGATATCGATATCAGGTGACTAATATGTTTGATTACCAATGCTTAAAGAGTTATGTCGTCCAGATTACGTTATTGATGTTTTTTGTAGCGTCCTTGTCAGCAGGTGAACGGATCCCTGTAGAGCCTTCTGGCTTTGCTCTTTCAAAAGCGTTAGCTCGATCAAAACAGGGTGATACCCTCGTTCTGGAATCGGGTACTTTTAGAGGGAAGTTTGTGATCCCGCCGCGTGTTACGATCACTTCGAAAGAACTGCACAAGGCAGTTATTGATGCAAGTGGACAGAGCAGAGCAGTGACAATGATGAACGGTGCTTCAATTTATGGAGTGTCTGTGACTGGTGCAAAAGTAGGTGTTTATTCCGAAGGAATTGATAATTCGATAACCGGTTGTAGAATTTACGGGAATCGACATAGTGGTATTGTCGCAGTGGCAAATCTTCCAATGATTTCGGATAATTTGATATATAGAAATCAAGGATCAGGAATTACCGTGTGGGATGTCCGAAGTCGAAATAGTTTGATTTCTCACAATACAATTGCCTACAACACCAATCATGGTCTCAGTGTCGGTGGAGTTTCAGAACTTATTATTCGAGATAATATTATAGCCTTTAACGCTAAATTGAAAATAAAAGCAGAAGAACAATCGAAAATTACCCAGGAGTATAATAACTATTACTTTAATGTTGAAATAAATGAGTTGCTTCCAGAAGAAAATTTTTCCTTTGATCCATTTTTTAGGGGAGCGGCTTTCAATGATTTTGTATTGTCGGATTCTTCCCGCTGCATAAATAACGGATCAGAAGGAAGTACAATTGGTTCAGAAATCTTTACAAACTTTTAAAATTAATATGGAGAAAGCGATGAATCGAAAAAAGGCACTAATGTCTGCGCTTTTACTTTTAGCTTTGCAGACAGTTTCGTCAGCTGGTGAAGTAATTAATGTTCCATCAAAGGGATACAGTACGATTTCAGAAGCGATCGTAAAAGCCCGTCGCGGTGATACGATCTTGGTCGCAGATGGAAAATATAAAGAGACTCTCTATATCAAAGATGGACTTGTGGTTAAAGCCAAGAATAAACTCAAGGCGACAATAGACGCAGGTGGTCGCGGTATTGGTGTGACTCTTGGTGCTGGTTCTGTTTTGAATGGTATGGTAGTTACCAATGCAACCATTGGCATTTTCAACAAAAGCCAAGGCACAAAAGTTGAAAACTGCCAAATTAGTCAAAACTGGATGACAGGGATCATGGCGGTTCGCCACCTTCCACAGACAAATGACAATACGATTATTTTCAACCGTGCTTCTGGTGCGATTATTTGGGATGCTCGCTCTACAAAAAGCGCATTTGAACATAATACAATTGCTTACAACGTTGGTTTCGGCGTATATCTTGGTGGTGCCAGCGAAGTTCTTATCGAGAATAACACAATTGCATTTAATCAGAAATTTGGGTATAAAGCTACTTCAGAATCAGCAAAATCCACAATTAAAGGGAACAATATCTTTGGCAACTTGAAAGCGATGTATGAGTATCCTGCAGGAAACCATGCTTTCGATCCACAGTTTACTTCACCAAGAGTCGCTATGGATTTCAAACCGGCGGGCACCTGTTGTGCTATTCGGAGCCCTAAAAACGAAAATCTCGGCGTACGTTTCACCAAGTAAGAAATAGGAAGGAAACGAGATGAAACAGAATAGAATCAATAAAAGAGTCCTTCTTGCGCTTACAGCGGCAGCTCTGTGTACTACACAGGCGCTGGCAGATGGTCTTCCTGGTGAATATTTCGTAACGCAGCGTTGGAGAGATCTCCTCGCTCCATATTCACCTGCTACTAACCCCGCACTTATGACTGAACAGAACTATGTCACCGTTCGTGGTGCATTTTCTCCTAGTTTAGGAAACTCCTTTGTACTATATGAAGGTGGTGCTACGGTTCCACTTGGGTTATATCAATCTGTAGGGCTTTCGATTCTTGGGGTAACCGCCAATGATCCAATTCAGCCTGCGCATTGGGATCCAGAAACTAAAACGATTGTAAATAATGGTTCGCCTTTTAATGATAGCCATTTCCGTGCGATGATGTCGTATGCGATCAATCCGTGGAATAAGTTGTCCCTCGGTGGAAACTTCAACATCTACTACGATCCAAACTTTGGTGAAAAGATTCTCGGGTTTGCGCTGGATCTTGGTGCAACATATCGCATTATGAATCATCCCATTCTTGGTGAGCACCTCGTAAGTTTGTCATTTATGAATGCAATTTCACCTGACTTCAAGTTTGAAGAACTGCAGCAACAGTCGATTAACACAAAACTTTCCTGGATGGGGAAAATGTGGGATCGCAAGATTGATGCGGGTATAGATCTTGACTTTAAAGACTTTACCGCTGCAGCAGAAAATTTTGCAACGACAGCAACAGAGACTGATGCAAATGGAAATGCAGTATCATTTGTAAAAGAAGCAGCAAAAGCATTTGAGTTTGACTTCAATTTCCGTATTGGTTATTGGTTGATGCGTTTGGTAAACTTGAACGCTCACCTTGGTACTGGGTATTGGGGACTTTCTGGCGGTATGAACGTGCCATCTGTATTTGGTGGAAAAGATTTTCAAGTTGCCTATCAGTACATGGATATGACAGCGGATGATCTTGCGTTTACTCATACTATCTATTTTCGTGGCGAATTTGGTCCTCACCGTGAACAAATTTATGCGAAAAAAATGGCAAAACAGGCTATTCTTGGACCGGGTAATTTGTATAACCAGGCTCGTCAGCTCTTTGCTGATAAAAACTACTGGGATGCGTTCTTCCTCTTTGGGAAAATTGCTACTGAATATCCAGATTTCTTCAAGAATGACTGGGTAAAGTATTTCATGGGTGCCTGTCAAGAAGAGATGGATATGCGTGAACTTGCGAATGAATCATTCACCGGGATGATCGATGAATACAGCAAGTCCCCTGCGATTTATCACTCATATCTTGGTTTGATGCGTGTGAACTATCGCGATGGTACTCATGAAGTTGTTCAAGAAAATTATAACACGATTGCTTCTTCGGCAGCAGATGACAGTGTGAAACAAGCGGCAGCATATTACATGGGTGCGAGTCGCATGGCTCAGAATAACTATGGCGATGCAATGAGATATTTCTCTATGGTTCCAGCTACTCATGCCGATTATCCATTCGCTCAGCACTCAATGGCTGTTGCGTATGCAATGAAGGATAATTATGATGGAATGCTTGAACATCTCGATGCTGCAGTTCAGTTTGTTCCTACGACTGAAGACCAAAAAGAGATTATCAACCGTTCGTATGTGTTGATGGGCTTCCTCTATTATGAAGGATTACCTTCGAGTGGTCAGTCGATGGTTAAAGCCGTTGCGGCACTTCAGAGTGTGCCTTCTTCAAGTTTCTACTATGAAGATGCACTTCTTGGACGTTCGTGGATCGCTCTTAAGTCGAATAACTGGAAAGACGTTCGTTCTGCTGCTAATGAGTTGAAATCAAAAACATCAAATGTTGAGATTAAAGCTGAAGCAGATCTGATGTTGGCCTATGCTGATATGGTTTTGAATACTCCTGAAGGATGGAAATCTGCGGCGAATATTCTTACTGAAGCGCTAACCTCGATGAAAACTTACCGCGTACCTACTGTTGCGGAAGTTTCGACAAAGCAGTCTGAATACTATGACGATCGCAATAGCTATTTCGAACTTTCTCAGAAAGTTAACGAGCTTGCAATTGTGAATCAATCTTCATACGTTCTTGAACAAGCGGATTCTCTGAAACTTCTTCAGATTGAACAAGAGAAAAAGATCCGTTCGTTTGGTAAGTTTAAAGATGCTCACGACCGAGCAACATTCTTCGGCCGCAATGCTGAAAATGTAGTTGCCGATCTTGAGTATGCATTGCCAAAAGCTCAGGAACGTTTGGGTACGGGAAGTAATACAAAAGCAATTGAAAAGGTTGAAAAAGCTGACTCTGAGATCGAAAGACTTCAGAAAGAACTTGAAGAACTTAACAAATAATTGCTCAATTAGATTATTAAGAAGAGGGGTGTGTTTTGAACATACCCCTTTTTTACACAGGGGATTATATGAATATTTCAAAATTTGTGTTGCTTGGTGTTTCTGTTACTTCTATGTATGCCTCGACGATCATGTTGACACCTGAACAATCAATTTCCGAGACAATGATTAAAGTGCGAAGCGGCGATACACTATCGTTGGCTTCCGGGGAATTTAAAGAATCAATAATCGTAAAGGATAATGTCGTTCTGCTCGGATCAGGTGTTGGAAAAACGATAATCCGAGGAAATGGTCGCGGTAGTGTCGTCACTATGAATGGAAGTTCAGTTCTCCAAAATTGTACGGTTTCAGGTGGGCAAAATGGCATTCAAACACAATCTGAACGAGCATCTATTAGAAATGTTGAGATAACGGAAAATCGTGGAAGTGGCGTTCTTTCACTTAAAGCATTTCCTGAAATATCGAACTGTATTATTTCTTATAATGGTGGCAATGGAATTCAAGCTGCAACAATCGGTGGTGGATCATTAATTCTCGACAGTCTTACAATCGTTGAAAATGGGGGCTTTGGGATTGAATGGGATGGGAGTGTTCCTGTTTCGGTTATGCACTCGCTGTTCTATAAGAATGGTCTGAAGGCATTTAAAAGCAAAGATAATCAGATTGTAGCTTCGGATAATGTCATTTTTCCCGAGCAAAAAGAGTATGTCGCAAAAAATAGAACTATGAAGCCTGAATTTAAAAATGATCGGGACATAAAATCATTGTACATTCAAACTGAGAGTTCTCCTGGAAAAGGTTGCGGAGCAGTTATCAAATAGGTTGGGGGAGCTTCGGTTCCCCTTTTTCATTCTTGCAGGTTTCATTTTTCGATGGTACCATT
>DYSA01000238.1 GCA_020726425.1 Fibrobacter succinogenes
GTACGGTTCTGTGAGAGGGATGAAGGGGAAACCCTTCACCCTACTCGATTTTTTGAAATCACATAAAGTGGGATAACTGAGAGTATCAAAGTTATTTCCCCCTTGCAATTGTTGAGTAAGTAGAGGTATACTCTTTAAGAAGATTGCAGAACACACACGATATCATGGCCGGGGGGGCAACAGGATGGGACAATTTGCATACAAAGCTCGGACTTCCGAGGATCGAGTCGTATCCGGGATTATCGAAGCTTGCACCGTTAGTGAAGTATTCGATGATCTGGTGTCGAAAAGTCTCCAACCGATCAATGTGGAAGAACTCAATTTCGATGGATCCCGCAAAGGTGAATCCATACTCACTCGGCTTACACGAACAGCCAAAGTCACGGCAACTAAAGTATCCTATAAACAGGTGGTATTTTTTACCCGTCAGTTAGCTACGATGATTTCCGGCGGGGTGAATCTCACCCGTGCGCTGGATCAGCTCGCTCGCAACGAATCGGCCTCGTTTCGTTCGATAATAACAAAAGTAAACGATGATATTTCTGTGGGAATGACCTTCTCCGATGCTCTGGCAAAACATCCCCAAGCGTTTAGTCACATGTTCGTATCGGTTGTGCGAAGTGGTGAAATAACCGGTGCTCTCGACACGGTTCTCGATGAACTGGCCGATTACATGGAGAGCCACGAAGCGCTCAAGGGAAAAGTCAAATCTGCCATGATGTACCCCGGTTTTATTTCGATGTTCATTACTCTTGTTCTTATCGCGATCATGTGGAAATTGGTTCCCGTCTTTCAGGATATGTACGCCGGTATGGGAGGAAAACTTCCTGTTCCCACGCAGATACTGATCTCTATTTCTGGTGTGATTCAAAAGTACATTGTTTTGGTGTTTGGTTCGCTTATCGGTGGGGTATTTCTGTTTAAATACCTGCTCACGCAACAAAATATTCGGCGTGCGTTTGATGAGCAGATTCTCAGAACACCGGTGTTTGGGGAGATCCTGAAAAAGAACATACTCTCGCTGTTCTGCCGAACCATGGCACTTCTCATGGGGGCAGGAACTCCCATGCTCGAAGCGATTCGGCTCAGTGCTTCCGTGACGGGGAATCTCTTTTATATCGAAAAACTGGAAACGGTCTATGATAATCTTCACCAAGGAGAGATGTTTTCTATATCTCTGGAAAAGGCGGTTGTGTTTCCCCCGCTGGTTGTGCAGATGGTAGCCACTGGTGAAGAGAGTGGAAAGACTGACACTCTGTTGAGAAAGGCGGCCTTGTTTTATGAACGAGAGATAAAGAATACCGTTGAAGCACTTTCTGCAATTATTGAACCGATGTTGATTATCGTGATTGGTTCGATTGTGGGAAGCATCTTGATTGCGCTCTACATGCCGATCTTCCAAATGGGAAAGCTTTTAAAATAGTGAGAATTGTATCTAATTTGAGTCCGCTGAGTGGCGGTGCTCTTCGTGTTTTTTTTTATTATCTGAAGGAGGGTGCTATGAAAAAGCATCAAAGTAACAAGGGGTTTACTCTTGTAGAAGTAATTGTAGTGGCGGTTATCGTAGCAGTCCTCGCAGGAGTGGCTATTCCACTGTACATAAATTATGTGAATGATTCACGTATCGCTTCTGCTGATAGTGCAGCTGGCAGTATTGCCACGTTCTTTGGAGCAGCAAGAAATTCCGAAGCCAGACTTTTAGCTCCTGCTAGACTAGGCGGAAGACACGTAGCGGGTACAATATTTACCGCTACGAATGGTTCAACAGTAACAATACCAGCAGGAGTAACGGTCACCGTTACGGGATCATTTCCGGCGGGTGGTACCGTTGTGGGTGCCCATACTAAGGCGCCTGCGGGTTCAATATATCAATCGTTTAACTATTAACAAAATAATACTTAACCCGCAGGGGATTTCCTCCTGTGGGTGTGACCTCAACAAAGGAATTGGTATGGATATTCGTAACTACTAATCAAAAACAGAACGCGCCAAACCAAAGTAATTCACTAATTGGGGCATTTGCCCCAGGGGTTATCAACCACTTTAACCACGGAGGATATATGCATTTTCGATCCGATCAGGGGTTTACCCTTGTCGAAGTCATTGTCACCGCGGTGATCGTGGTGATTCTTGCAGCTGTAGCTATTCCGAACTATATCGGCTATGTTGCTCAGACTCGACAAGATGCGGTGGATGGCCTCGCAGAGACCGTTGCTGCTGCTGCAAATTCTCATTGGCGAAAAACAGCATCTGTGCCGACGTTGGCATCGTTAGGGATAACGTATGATTCAACCAAATACAAAATTACCGTAGGAACAACAACCGTTAGTTGTTCAACAAAGACTGTTACACCGGTACGCTTTAAAAGTGTTTCATACAAGTAAGTTTATAATGAAATCAACAATAAATACAAAAGGGTTCACGATCATCGAGGTGCTTGTAGCATCGGTAATACTGATCATCACTATCGGTGGAATTGTTGGCTCAATGCGTACGGCCCGAAATCTACAAATGGATGACCTTCTTCGCCGTCAGGCGCGAGGTCATCTTCAATCGATTCTCGAATCAAAAGTTAATTATTCACAAGGGAACAGTGATACAGTTGCTTCCTCATTTGATACAACTGTAGCTATTTCTCATCTTGGGGGGACGGTGAGCTCCGCACTGAATCTTACCGGGACTCCACAAACGAGAACAATTAGTGGAACAACAATTCGCATCAAACAGTACACGGCGACAATCAGTTGGAGTGATCCTTGGAGTGGATCCTCTCAATCTCTCACACTTACCAAACTTATTGCGGCACTACAATGAGAGGCCGCGATAGAGGGGTGACTCTTATTGAGATGATCGCCATGGCGATTCTCACCATGGTCATGGCTGGGGCTGGTATTACGATCTTTCTCACCTACACGCAGGAGTCTCGCCAACTAGCTGCACACATGTTACTTCAACAGCAGTTTGAAACCGTGGCAGAGCAGGTTGCTCTTCGCATCCGTAATGGGGATGCGATACTAGCCGGAGCAACAACACTTCCCGGTGGTAGAGTAAAAAGTGTTCGAGTCATGAAGAACGGAGTTCAGACTTATGAGCTATCAATCGGTCATCCAGATCAGTCCGATTCTCTATTTCTTTACGAAGATACTACATCAGGAGGAACTTCACCGATACCGCTTGTTATCGCGAATCATCAGGTTCATATCGTGTCTAATCAACTGATGATACCCAGTTCAAAAGAGTGTATCATGACCCTTCGACTTACCACCGGAAGCGATACTATTCCTTCCAGAACGGAGCGGTTCAGATGCAGAAACTAAGAGACAATCGTGGATCTGTTCTTGTCGGTGTTGTGGCATTTACCGCAATCCTTGCAATTGTTGTATTGAGCACCATTGGATTGGTTCGGAATATGCAGAACAATGAAGATGCCGCATTCTGTGAAGCCCAATTGAGCGGCGCGGTTGAATCAGGGGTAGCTCTTGGAGCAGCATTAGTAAACAAACAGAATAGTTATGCCACAACAAATACTAATCTTTTTGCTTCTTCACCGGTGACGGTAAATGGAATTGCTATAACCGTACGTTCTGCACCAAGCGGGACGGATACCGCACTAATTACCGCTGTAGGGACAATGCCGAATGGTGCATACACAAAAACTGTTCAAGTGAGGATTGTTAAAGGCTCTGGCGGAGCGACTTCCGACATATTTACCACCCATGGAATCTACGGCGGAGCGAATGTTACGGTTAGTGGGAATGCTTATGTAAGCGCATACGATCTTTTGGCTCGTAAGCTTAGAACTATTTACGGTGGTACAGAAATTCGGCAGAACGGCAGGACTTCGTATATTGCGGGTAATCTTGCATCTCAGGGCAGTATAATCGCATCAAATGTTGGTACGAAGACTCCGAATATGCCAACTCCAACCTCTTTTCCAAACATTGATCTCACTGAGTTAAAAGAATCGGCAACTCTTACTGTTAACAGCGTTAGTGCTATACCCGCGTATTATTCAGGTACAATCTATTTGGATGCTGATAATGTGACAATTGCGAACAAGATAATTGTGGGTACATTAATTGTTCGCGGAAGTGTTGATATTCGCAATTCTACAATTGGGAAATTGGGTAAATTCGGAGTTATAAGTGAAACGGGCAATATTTCATCTTCTGGAACAGCAGCTATCTGGGGTACCGTATACGCAAAGGCCGGGAACGCAACATTTACGGGGACAAGTGCTATTACCGGTAACATTTTTGCAAAAAATGATGTCTCATTTTCTGGAACTCAGGCATTTACATATTGGCCGTTTAGCGCCTCTGTTCTTAGCGGAATCACGCTTGTGGGTAATGGTGGAACACCATCATTTGCACCCAATTCATGGAATGAAGTAAACAACTAATCATAGCGAAAGGGGGAGAGTATGAAAAAC
>DYSA01000239.1 GCA_020726425.1 Fibrobacter succinogenes
AAAAAATTAGCATTTCCTGATAAAGTGATGGCAAAATTTGCCGAAGACACGCGTTTTCTACCGATTGGGATCACCATTGTAGTGACAGTTCGTTGCAAAATTCTCTTGTTTGTACGCTGTTATAGAGATTGGCATGATAAATGTATGTGTGCCTGCGACGGGAGGTCGCTTATGATTTCATCTCTAAAAACAGCAGTGCAAGGTATGACGGTCCAGATGCAGAAGCAGGATCAGATTGCCAATAACCTTGCAAATAGCAATACTACCGGATTCAAGGGAAGCCATCTCTACGCAAGCTCTTTTGATGAATATCTCACCAACAGCAAAAATGAACTGCGAGCTAACCGCGAGATTCGTGCGGATCAGGTGTTTGTCGATTACTCCGAAGGTGCTATGAAACAGACGAACAATCCATTAGACGTTGCTATTCAAGGATCGGGATTCTTGACAACTCTTGGTGGAGATGGTGTTCGGTATACTCGCGATGGATCTTTGGGCCTTGATCGCGATGGATTTTTAATAACCGGAACCGGAGATCGAGTATTTGGGTTAGAAGGTTTCATTAAAGTTTCACCCACTGCTGGAAACGTGACCATTATGGAAAATGGTGATGTCGTACAAAATGGCCAAAAGATTGAATCCCTTAAAATTGCAGATTTTAAAAAACCATACGATTTACTTCGCGTAGGAAGTAATTCCTATCGACCAAAACTTCCTGATAATCAGGTCGTGCCTTCGCAGGGATTTGCCGTTCGTCAGGGATACCTTGAATCATCAAACGTCGATATGGTGAGCAATATGACGGCAATGATTACCGCTAATCGCACCTACGAAGCAATTTCAAAAGCACTTCAATCAGAAGATAGTACACTCGACAAAGCAATTAACCAAGTCGGAAGACTCGGGTAAGGAGGAATAGATGATTCGTTCAATGTATACCGCAGCGACAGGAATGAAAGCTCAACAGTTTTATATGGATACGATTTCTAACAATCTCTCCAATGTAAATTCGCGAGGATTCAAAAAAGAGACTGTGCAGTTTAAAGATCTTATGTATCAGACCATTCGCGAACCGGGATCGCGAAATCCCGAAGGTGCTATGGCTCCATCGGGAATCGAAGTGGGGCTGGGGGTAAAAGTGGCGGGAACTTCCCGTGAATTTACTCAAGGATCTATGGCGAACACGGGCAATGATTTCGATATGGCGATCGAAGGCGGCGGGATGTTCCAAATTCTCATGCCCGATGGTTCAATCTCTTATTCTCGCGATGGACAGTTTCAGCGGTCTAGTGATGGCACACTGGTAACGTCGGACGGATATTATCTCTACCCCGAAATGGCTCTTCCCGATGGATACGATACGATTAGTGTTTCACAGACCGGTTTAGTATCGGCGACACGCAAGAGTTCAGGAAATCAGGAGAGTGTTGAGATTGGCCAGATTGAGTTAGCGCGATTTATTAATCCTGCCGGGTTAAGAAGTTTGGGAAGTAATCTTTTTGGCGCAACCGTAAGTTCTGGTGAACCATTAGTAGGAACACCGGGCATGGATGGAAATGGGAAAATTATGCAGCAGTTTCTTGAAGAATCAAATGTAGATATGGTCGATGAAATGGTGGGAATGATCTCCGCTCAGCGCGCCTATGAAATCGTTTCGAAATCGATTACGGTTTCTGAAGAGATGATGCAAACCGCTACGAACCTTAAACGATAATAGGCAAGTAGAATGAAACGATATCTTCACATTCTCATAGTTCTATTCTGGGCGGCGAACTCGTTTTCTCAGAATCGTGTCACGGTGAAAGCTGAATCGACCGTTTCAGAATCAATTATTCGTCTTCGCGATGTCGCTGAAGTTACGGGGCCAAATAAAAGTTCATTGGACTCGCTTGAAGTGGGCCGGATTATCACACCGGGAACTGCGCGAATGGTTCTTCGCGATGAACTTTTTCTCTTTACTGCGATTTCAAATGAAATAAAATCAACCATTGCGCTCGAAGGTGAGAGTCGTTGCCGCGTTGCTATGAAATCGCGGGATATTTTCCTCAAAGATATCGAATCAGATCTTCGAGAAATGATTCTGAATGAACTTTCGTGGGATCGCGATCATTGTAAGATTTCCTTTCGCTGTGAAGAATCAAATCTGCTGGCTCGAATAGGTATCGGTGACTACAAGATCAGCCTCGGTTCCTTTCGATCGAAAACGATGAAAGGAAATAATCTGATTCAAGTGACGGTGAATCAAGGTGACTTTAAAGAGCAGTTTATGATTCAAACATTAATTGAAGTTTCGGCTGAAGTATACGTTTCTTCTCGAAGAATTGAAGTTGGAGAACGTGTTGATCAATCAGATTTTTCCCGTCAGCGTATGGATATCTCTCTGCTTCCTTCAACACCGGTAATCGCACTCAATGAAGGTGAAACCTATAAAGTAAAAGGTGGAATCATTCCTCAGGGCACTGTGTTGATGACCAATCGAATTCAAAAGAGTGCTCTTATTGAAACAGGTCAGACGGTTTCGCTCATGGCGAAGGTCGGAAATGCATCTTTGATAATTTCAGGAATTGCTCGTGAGTCCGGAGAGATCGGCGATCGGATCGCCGTTGAAAATAGTAGTAGTAAAAAAATTATTCGTGGAACAGTGATTGAACCCGGCATTGTGCGGGTCGATCAAGGAGGTGGCGTATGAATATGAAGACAATGGGAGTTTTATTGGTATTAGCGGTAGCTTCACAGGCGACGCGAGTTGCAAATCTCTATACGGACAATAAAGCTGTTCTCGAAGGCGACATTCTTACGGTAATGATCGTTGAAAATGCAAAAGCGGGAACAAATAGTCAGACAAAAACAGATACAAAGAACTCCATGGGTATCAAAAATGCGAAAGGTTCCGGTGCTCTTGGCGTTATTCCCGCCTTTGGTGCCAGTGGAGAAATGGGAGCGGCTTTTCAGGGGAGTGGTGACACTCGTCGCGAAGGAAATCTGGTTGCAAAACTTTCTGTACGAATCGACAAAGTGTATGACAATGGAAATCTCCTGATCAGTGGTGACAAAATTGTTGAGATCAATGACGAAAAAGAGATCATTCGTTTAACTGGAATTGTACGTCCTCAAGATATCGAAGCGGGCAATACTGTATATTCTTATAACATTGCCAATGCTGAAATTACCTATTCAGGCAATGGAACCGATGCAAATGCAAGCCGCCCAGGGCCAATCGCCCGGTTTTTTAACTGGCTGTTCTAACTGAATTATTTTTACGTTGGGGGATAAGATGAAACTGATCTGTTTAACCATTTTTACCGCATTGACACTGCTCGCGGCACCGGCTTTGTCTGCTCAAAATGTGCGGGTTAAAGATGTGGCAACGGTGAGCGGACTTGAAGATATTCAAGTGTTTGGTTATGGTCTCGTTGTTGGTCTTGCGGGATCTGGCGATAGAAACAATACCGTTTTTACCACAATCACGATACGAAATATGCTTAAAAATATGGGAATTGAACTTCCTGAAAAACAGATGAGTCTTCGCAATGTCGCCGCTGTAATGGTTACGGGAACATTGACTCCATTTAAAAAAAATGGCACCAGAATGGATGTAGTTGTATCTTCGATTGGCGATGCACGTTCCCTCGAAGGTGGAACACTGATTCTCACTCCTCTACAGGGACCTGATGGGAAAAATTACGCTTCTGCACAAGGGCCAATCTCAACGGGAGGGTACGATGCCCGTGATCGCGGATACGCACAGATAAAAAATAATCATACTCTCGTTGGACGAATTCCAGACGGAGCAATCGTTCAATCTGAATACAAATTCAACAATTTTAATGGGATTGATCTTTCGCTTTCTCTTAATCAGCCCGACTTTACTTCCGCCGTAACGATGGCGAAAGCTATTGATGGCTATTTGGTCGGTCAATTTGGTTTTACAAAGAAAATTGCTTCGGCAACCGATGCTTCTACAGTGAATCTCAATTTCGAATCGGCCCAACAGCAAATGCAGGGGGGAATGGAGTTGACGGAGTTTATTTCGTATGTAGAAAATGTTACGTTTAATGTAGCTCAAGTTGCACGTATTGTGGTAAATGAACGGACGGGAACCATCGTTTCTGGAGGAAATGTTCGTATTTCCGAAGTAGCTGTAACTCATGGGGGAATCAAAGTTCAGATTGTGAATCGCCCTGAAGTTGTCCAGCCGCTTCCTTTTACCTTTTCATCCAGCGTTACGGTTCCCAATCCCGAGATGGTTGTGGATGAAAAAGAGATGGATGTATTGGTTCTCAATGAAACAACAACTGTGGGAGATCTCGCCGATGCACTTAACTCTCTCGGGGTAACCTCTCGTGATATTATTTCAATCTTCCAGGCGATTAAAGAAGCTGGTGCACTACAAGGTCAATTGATAATTCTGTAATGCGATTGTATAGAT
>DYSA01000240.1 GCA_020726425.1 Fibrobacter succinogenes
GATGAGTTTTCACTGTTCCTTGAAGAAGGCAAAAACCTTCTTATTGAAGAGTTCGGGAAAGAGTACACAACCTACTTTTCGATCCTGTCTCTGATTGCCTCTTCGAAAACGTCACGTTCTGAGATTGAATCACTTTTGGAGCGCAATGTCGGTGGCTATCTTGATCGTCTTGAAAATGAGTACACGATCATTCGTAAGATTAAGCCAATGTTTGCGAAGGAGGGGAGCCGGACGGTCAAATATGAGATAGTAGACAACTTCTTTAACTTCTGGTTTCGTTTTATCTACAAGTACCGCAGTGCTATCGAAATCGAAAACTACGAGTATGTGAAACAGATCGTGCGAAATGAGTTTGCTCAGTACAGCGGTCGCTTCCTTGAAAAGTATTTCCATGAACAGCTTCGCATGAGCGGTCAGTGGTCGGACATTGGAACCTACTGGGAACGGGGCAATCAGAATGAGATCGACATTGTGGCGGTTAATGATGTAGAAAAACGGATACTCTTTGGCGAAGTGAAACGCAACGCTGATAGAATAAGTCTGCCTCTGCTTGAAAAGAAGTCAGAAAAACTTGTTCAGAAGTTTGACGGTTACGGTATCGAGTATCGTGGGTTTTCACTCGATGACATGTAAGAGAAGCAGAAAACTATCTGGAACCAGAAAGATTTGCGTAAAAACTTTCTGCATGGCGAAAAGTTATGGATGAAGCTTTTCAATAACTTACGAGCTTTTTCTTTTTGTGGCTTACTGCTGATTCCTTATTGTTCAAATCTCTCCACTTTTGAACACATATTCCTACATCTGTTCAAAAATGCTTATATTTGAACAATAGTATTGTCGAATGTTCAATAACGGCTAAATCTGAACAATAGGAACATTTATGCCTGAATCTCTTACAAAACTTCCTTTCGGACTTGATGTTGAAACGAAGGCCGTACTTCGTAAGCTCTCGTCGGCTCATCGTGCTCTTGCAGAACTGAAAGGTGTTGTGAAAACAATTCCTAATGAAGCGATCCTGATCAACACGCTGGCGTTACAGGAAGCGAAAGACAGTTCCGCGATTGAAAACATCATAACCACTCATGATGAATTGTATCGCGATGATGTGTACCCTGAACGCAGTGATGAGCTCGCGGCAAAAGAGGTTCGACGGTACGCATCGGCACTGTCACTTGGATTTCAACTGGTTCAAAAAGAGGGGATGCTTCGCAATGCCACGGTTTGTGCGGTTCAGGAGGAACTTGAACAGAATCGTGCTGGTTTCCGTAAGGTTCCGGGAACGGTACTTCGCAACGGCCTTGGTGAAACGGTTTACACGCCGCCGCAACATCCTGATGAAATAGCATCACTTATGGATAATATGGAACGATACATCAATGAACCTTCGCTGGAAGAGTTTGATCCACTGGTAAAGATGGCACTCATTCACTATCAGTTTGAAAGTATTCATCCGTTCTATGATGGAAACGGTCGAACAGGCCGGATTATCAATATCCTCTATCTGGTCATGAATGGTCTGCTTGATATTCCGGTGCTCTACGCCAGCCGGTTTATTGTTCAGAACAAGAGTGATTACTATCGACTTCTTCAGGGTATGCGGGAACAGCAACTCTATGAAGAGTGGGTGTTGTACATGCTCAACGGAATCGAACAGACAGCTCGACAGACGATGAAAATGGTTGAATCGATTGTGAAACTCATGGATCAGTTCGCAGAACGCCTTCGTGAGAAGTATAGTTTCTACAGTCGTGAACTGCTTGATACGCTGTTCATGCATCCATACACTAAGGTTGAGTTTGTTCAGAATGCTCTTGGGGTGAGTCGTGTCACGGCAATGCGGTATCTCAATGCTATGAGCGATGACGGCATACTTGTTCGTCATGCGATCGGGAAAGCTCATTTTTTTGTAAACATCGAACTGTACGATTTGATGATGAATCTTCCGCCACTGGAATAAAAAAGTTCTGTCGATTCGAGCGTGGTTAATGGTTCATTTTTCTGTATTTCGTACACTTAGACGTACACTTTGGGCTGGAACCAGCTTAAACAGTGAGATTCAATCGGTCTGCAAAACCGTGTATCTCCAGTTCGAATCTGGATGCCGCCTCCAAAACTAAAGCTCGTAAGATTTGTTTCTTACGAGCTTTTTTATATGAAATATGAAAAGCGAACTCTGAATCGTTGACACACTCCCAAGATTACTCAACCTGAAGATTTTCCGATTAACGTGATTGCAAAATGACAGAACTCACGGTTGAATAGATCGAGAAGCTGTCGTACTTTTCTTGCGATTTTCAAAATGACAGAAGCTTGCCGTTGAACGTTCCCGACCAGTACTGAATTCCAAAGAACGGTCAATGTGCTCCGAAGTTACCGATACCCCACAACCTTATCCATGAAATCCGAGCCAGTTTCGTATAAGTGAGCTGGTGGTTGATATCCTTTGAAACGATACCGGAACCGATAAGAGTCGCCAAGACCATATCTGACCCTGCCTACGTGAGGATGTTCCCCTGCCCAGAGTGGAACCGTGAGCGAAAAACCACCGTTCACTCCCCGAGGTGTATAGAGTCCCGTGATCGCCATCGAAACCGTTCCGAAATCACGCGTCAGTGTTCCTCCTCCGCCCCAATCCTTCAGAAGATAGCGCCCGCCCTCCGCCTGAATCATAAGATCCACCGAAGGAACATACCAGCCAATTCGCGCCACCGAAGTAAATCGATCAAAGCGTGAAAAGAGAAAGAGCGAATCATCGAAATGGGAGTATCCCGTCACGCCAAGTTGCAGTTCAGGGAAAAGCCGTTTGGCCGCGAATGTTCCCATCCAGTGAGCATCGATCCCCCATCGATCGGAAGTAAACACTCCGCCACTTCCCGTGATCCAATTATTGTTCCCCGCGCGAATCGTCTGGCTGAACAGATACAATCCCCCGTGATATCCCGCCTGATCATTGAGTTCATCGCGGAAAGTAATGTTTGACCGAAGATCCAAGAGCCCACCTCGCCACAACTGAAAGCGAACTCGCGGCATAATCCCAACGGAACTTTCAATCGGATCACTGAACCGCCCAAACTGAAACCACAGAAGTGGTTCCACCAACAGATCAACCCCAAACCCCTCGGGAATCGAACGATTCTCACTGACACTCTCTGAAATTTCTACTCCTTCACAGGGAACCGAACTGATCTCATATCCGCGAAAGCGAACAGATACGGTATCGGAACTGTCCGCACACGCATCCTCAAGAAGAGTTTTCGCGGTGGGGTAGAGCCGAGCGTCGCGACTCTGTTGATCTGCCGAGAGTGGCATTGAACAGGCAAAAGCGAGGAGTAGCATAATAATTTGATTTTTCATTGTGAAACCTCACTTCGGCGCATGGAAAAATGGTTTCCTCTCAAGAGATTAAACCGAACCGCGGTGGCAAGCGAGAACTCTTCAAATGATCGCGTCCCGAGAGTGAGATCGAAATGTTGGAACAGTGTTCCCGAAACCCCCGCATAAAAGCGATCCGAATCGTACTCACCAAGAATCGTGACGGGAACAAACGACACCGGTGTTAGTGCAATTCCTCCAAAGAACCCATCGAGATGTGAGTAAAGGGCGTTGTCAAATCCCGAAAGGCCATAACCGATCTGCACGCGGACATTCTGAGGAAGAGTTCCGATTTTCCAGTTGAACTCTTTTCCGGTGAGAAGGTAGAGTGATCCGTAATAGCTTGTCTTTGCAGTGCCCTTATCATCGGTGTTTTCAACGCCGCGCAAAAAGGTAAACACATCCTGAAAACCGATCACAACAGTGGGATGGATTTTCCCCTCTTTTATTACACGAACTTTCGCATTGGCCAAGCGATCCTGAAACGGTTCCAAATGATACACCATACTCAATTCGAGAAAGGGAAGAAAGGAAAACGCCGCATGGATACCCTCTATAGGAAAGAGCCAGTTCGCTCGCGTTTCATCTACTCTAAAATGAGAGAACTGATCTGACATGCGAAGATACCCGATTGAAAGATCGCCATCATCGTTGATCCAGGCCGAAGGGGTGGTGATCATTCCCGATTGACCGGTCGTGGCGGGAGATCCGTAGGTGAAACCGAGCGATAGGAGAATCAGTAGGAGAGAGCGCTTATTCATGAAAATGAAACCTTTTTCAAGATGTGAAAACAGGCCTGAAAATAGTACTTCGCGTCTCAAATAGGTGATTATTCTCTTCCGCCTCCCGCCGTGCAATGCTTCAACTGTGAGGCTCCATTTCTTACCGTTATCTGCCCACAGAGGGACCCAATGTTGTAGTGCATATTTGATCCGACCATGTCTCCTCGGAATAAATTCCGGGGTTAATAATTCATTTGCTTCAACCGGATCAGATTTGTTCTGGTAACAGGTCTCTGGCCTGTTACCCACCGCCCCGAGGCTCC
>DYSA01000241.1:0-1976 GCA_020726425.1 Fibrobacter succinogenes
ATCCCTGAATCCCTGAATCCCTGAATCCCTGAATCCCTGAATCCCTGAATCCCTTGATCGAACAGAAAGAGCGCGAACCACTTCCCCAACAACTCTGCCGATCGGTATATTTCAGATTCACAAAGGAGTTGACCATGGAAATTCTCGCCGCTCTTCGACCAATCGATCGCGAACTGGCCTTCTTGATTCTTTCAAAAGGAGGCGATCAGACCACCGCGGAATCGGCGGCACTGGCATCGTTCGCTCTCGCCAAAGGGGATAGTTGTATCGATCTGTCCACAATCACCGAAGAGATTCTCTGGCCGGATCACACCGAACGCCCCACGCTTCCCACAGATCGCAAAAAATGGATCGCCACGGTTCGAAATAGTTTGCTGGTCGGCGATGGAACTTCACAAAATATTCTCACGCTTCGCGATTCACGTCTCTATCTTTCGCGATATTTCCAATACGAACAGACCATTGTGAACCGTATCCGCGCAGGCATGCACCCGCGATCTCTTCCGCAATTCTCCGCCGAAACCACGGAACTTATGAAACAGTTATTCAAAACAACCACTGATTTTTCCGCTTTTGGCGGGGACCTTCAACTTGCCGGATCGCTGATTCCCCTGTTCTTTCCCTTTTCGATAATTTCCGGCGGCCCGGGAACGGGAAAGACCACCACGGTAGCGAAACTTCTCGCCTTGCGACTCTCCCACGAACCATCGCTTCGCATCGCCCTCGCCGCCCCCACGGGAAAAGCAGCGCAGCGAATGAACGAATCAATTAAGTCGAGTATCGAAAAACTCAATCTTCCCAAATCGATTGAAGAGAAACTTACGCTACTTCAATCCTCCACGATTCACCGGCTTTTGGGAGTAAACCACCTCTCTCCGACCTTCAAAAAAAATCGCGAGAATCCGCTGGAGATCGATCTGATCGTGGTAGATGAAGCCTCAATGATCGACCTGCCGCTCTTGGCAAAACTGATCGATGCAGTTCCTGAAACTGCGGCGATAATTCTGTTAGGGGATCAGTTTCAGCTCGCTTCGGTTGAAGCAGGATCGGTTCTCGGAGATCTCTGCGCTTCATTTCCGAACAACTCATTTTCTCACGATTTCGCCGCGGTTCATGGCGAATTTTCAACGCCAGAAAATCGCGTTTCTGTGTCAGGAACTCTCTCGCCAGTGGTCCAGTTGACCCTAAGTTTCCGCTTTGATCCCAACGGAGGAGTTGGTCTGGTGAGTCGAAAGATCAACGAAGGTGACTCGTCGATCGCCGCGACACTTCTTCCCCGATCCGGCGAAGTGCAACTGACCAATGAAATCTCGCCAGCGGAGATGATCGCTCTCACCAACGAAATCAGAAAATCTCACTCTGCCAGCGAAGCACTTTCACGTCTGAATCGCGGAATGATCCTCGCCCTTCGCAACGACGGAACCTTTGGGCAGGAGACGATCAACACAATGATTATCAACTCCCTCAAAAAAAAGAGCGATTTGTTCGTACACAACATGCCGATTATGATCACGGAAAACAGCTATGAACGAGGACTTTTCAACGGAGACATGGGCGTTCTTCGGCTCGAATCGGGACAGTGGATCGCCACGTTTCCCGATGAATCGAAACCGAAACAGTTGCCCGTAGTTCTCCTTCCTCAGTGGCAATCGGCATTTGCGATCACGATTCACAAAAGTCAGGGATCTGAATACGGAAAGATCATTATTCTTCCCGGCCAGACTGATTCGCCACTGTTTACTCGTGAACTAATCTACACGGCGATCACCCGCGCCAAGCCGGTGAAAAATTTTGAAGAGGGATCGGTGATTATTCAGGGAACCGCGGAACTTCTTGCAGCGGCAATAGATCGAAGAGTGTGTCGCGCTTCGGGATTGCGAGAAGAGTTGATCAAGCGGGAATCCGAGTCTGAAATACCAGTTTCGTAAGTGGCTGTTACACAACTGCAGGGAGCGCGCACAATTTGTGCGCGCTTC
>DYSA01000241.1:2076-4407 GCA_020726425.1 Fibrobacter succinogenes
TTCGTAAGTGGCTGTTACACAACTGCAGGGAGCGCGCACAATTTGTGCGCGCTTCTCGCAAGAGTGTTTGGTGCAGGAACAATTTGTGCGAGCTTCGCGCAAGAGTGTTTGGTGCAGGAACAATTTGTGCGAGCTTCGCGCAAGAGTGTTTGGTGCAGGAACAATTTGTGCGAGCTTCGCGCAAGAGTGTTTGGTGCAGGAACAATTTGTGCGAGCTTCGCGCAAGAGTGTTTGGTGCAGGAACAATTTGTGCGAGCTTCGCGCAAGAGTGTTTGGTGTCCGCCCAAGCTGGGATTCCTTCCTGCAACTCTGTTTGGAGCCCCCTCAATGGAGAAAAAGCAACAAAGGGCACGGCTTGCCGTTCCCTTATAGGTGGTATTACTTCGCGAGGCAAATACGATACTCTTCAGATTGCACGACCAAATGATTAAATGACTAAACGCAAAGGTATTACGCTGTGTCATTTCGTCGTTTAATCGTTTAGGCCGGTCTCATATTTGAACCGCGAAGTAATACCATTTGAAATACAGAATTGATGATTATCCGAAGAAAATTTCATTCATGCGGCGTGGCGATATTCTGAAAATATCCAATTCCAATCATCAGCCTCATCGTATTCGACGGGAGCTTCTTCTACAGGGGGAATATCCGTTTGAATCTGTTCTTCAGCAGCGGTAAAGATTGCAAATTCTCTGCGATTCCAGCTCAGTTTTTTCATATTGTTCTCCTCAAAAGAGTTTGTGTCAGTTCACTGTTCGAAGAAAAGATACGCTACCACTGTTTGCGTCCTGTTGAATCAGTGCGAGAATTTCGTGTGGGAATGATTTTGTGGATGGTCATTTTGTTCGTAGGGTTTCACCTCACGCTGGGATAAACCGCCCACTTCGGGGCTGAATACAAATGCGGGAAATTGAGGGCCGAAGGTTTGGGTTATATCCGCCACGGATTGCAGGTCGCCAAGAATAATTTCAACGAATCAGTGTTAAAATCTCGCTGAAAAGATCAGAGAAATGCGGGGGATTCATTTCGAGAACAGTTTCTGGGGAGTGGCGGTGTTCCGGTTGATTCAGGGCTGGTTTGTGAGGTGAATTATCGTAGCGGAAAATGAGTTGGTTGGCGCAATCCTGAAGGTGATAGCTGTATGAAACACGTTCGATCTCTTTACCGCATGAATCAATATATTCGCGAAAGCTGAATCGAAATCCATTGGGAAATTCCATTTCACCTCGAAGTACCGCCTGCCCACCAGCCCGTTGATCGATCGAAAGGTCGGCATGAACAGTAGAGAGAATTCCGCTCCAGAGATACCATTCATCTTGAAGAGTGTGAAGATATTTGATTAACACAATGAAAGTTCTGACAGTGAACGGAATTTCTGTTCGGTTTTCAGATAGAGACGATATTCACCGAGCCATTCCACCATGTCATCTTCGGAAATGCCAGACTCTTCGACTGAGGAGGTTTCAAGATCTTTTGAATTGATGTTGTATTTCAATTCGAAGGAACGGATTTTTCGTTCCGCCAGTTTCATCGATGCGAAAATGCGTGCCGATTCGTGAGCAAGAGCTTCTTCAAGCGTATCCATGAGAATTGTTTTCTGCTGTCCCGATTCAATAACCAATGTTGCAGTCATTATCTGCCTCCTGTTTGATTTTAAAAATACACCGTTGCCTGAATCTAATCAACAAATCTTCACAACCTCTCCACCACGGATTGCAACCAATTCGTTTATTCGTACACATCTTTGCGATGGCCGACCTTGTACACCGAGACGATTTTCAGGCACTCTTCAGTTTCGTAGAGAATGCGATAATCCCCAACGCGAAGGCGAAAACAGTGGTCTGATCCTTTGAGTTTTTTCCAGTTGGTATCGGGGAAGGGATTTTCTGCGAGGTTTTGAATTGCCTGCATGAGTCGTGTTTGATATTCGCGAGCAATCTTTTTGAAATCTTTTTTGACCGATGATGCGAAGATGATTTTATAGTTCAAGCCCAAGCTCCTTCGTCATTTCTTCAAACGAAAGAGTTGGTTCATTTTTCCGTTCAGCGATAATCGCCAAGTCCTGAATATCTTCCAGAAGTTCTTCAAATTCCACAGCGGGTAAAATGACGAACTGATCAGCTCCGTCAGCGGGATTTTTGATGTATTGCGGATGCAGTTGTTCCAATACGGTCATGGGAATCTCCCTTTTTGTGTTTTAAATAATATACGAACCGGCTTGATCGATCACAACCAATCAATTCCATGATTTCCCCCATCCCCCCGGCCGATGACCGGGGTTGAATTTGGATGCCTATTCGAGGCAAAATGTATTTCGTCCTTGGACGATCC
>DYSA01000242.1 GCA_020726425.1 Fibrobacter succinogenes
AAAATCGATTATATTGTACACATACTTGTACAATGCGAGGCTACGTATGCAGGCACTGGCTTACAGTTCAGTTCGTAAAGATCTGGCGAAAACAATGGATCGAATCTGTCAGGATCATGACACGGTTATCGTAACCCGCCAAAATGCAGGATCAGTGGTGATGATCTCACTCGAAGAGTATGAATCACTTACAGAGACTCAGTTCCTGCTTCGGTCATCAAAAAATCGTGAACGACTCATCTCCGCAGTTAGTTCTCTTCGTGCTGGATCGGGAACTGAACGGGAACTTTCCGAATGAAACTGATCTTTGCTGAAGAGGCGTGGGAAGACTACTGTTATTGGCAGAAAACCGATAAAAAGATGGTTTCCAAAATCAACGACCTCATCAAAGATATTCAGCGAAACGGATTTGAGGGAATCGGGAAACCAGAACCCCTAAAACACGAACTTTCAGGATTCTGGTCACGAAGGATTACTTCTGAACATCGGCTGGTCTATACACTTGAAAATGATTCGGTTTTGATTGCTCAGTGCCGATGCCACTACTGATGTTCACACTATTTACTAACTCTTCAGGTATAATCATTTAAGGTGATTTCATGAAAACTTCGCTGTTCTCTTCGCTGTTTGAAACGCAAGCCCAAACTATCCGATGCGCGGGCATTCCTGAATCTGTTGATTCCTATCTTATTGGGAATCTGGCAGACAACTCATCCACGCCGATTCTGGTGGTGACCGGCGATCAAAAAGAAGCAGAACGAATTCTATCGGAACTCGAAACGATCACCCCAAAGGCACGCGGACTTTTCCCCGCCGGAAGTGCAGTTCCGTACAACATGCGTTCGCCGTTTGGCCCGATCCGTGAATCGCGCTTGACGCTTCTCAAAGAGATTCTCGAAGGAACCGCGTCAATAATTGTAGCACCATCGTCGGCACTGTTTGAACGAACCGTGACTCCCATGAATCTCTATAAGTCGATCATACGACTCTCAGTTGGTGATGACATTGTCATGGCCGATCTCACCGGATGGCTCGTGAAAGCCGGTTTCCGCCGTGAACCTGCTGTGGTCGATCCGGGATCGTTCGCTCTTCGCGGAGGAATCATCGACATCTACCCATTCGGCACGGAAAACCCGATTCGCATTGAGTTCTGGGGAGATACGATCGACTCAATACGCGAGTTTGATATTTTCCGCCAGAACTCAATCAAACCGCGACGCACGCTGGAAATCCTTCCCATGAAAGAGTTTGTCCCCACCGATGTTCAACGAGACGAAGCTCTTGAAGCTATCGAATCATTCTGTTCTGGAAAGAGAATCCCGAAAAAACAGTACGAAGTGATCGAACACAGCTGGAGTTCGCTTTCAGAAACGGATGGACTTGAATGGTTCCGCCACTGGTTCCCCACGATCACCGAGGGAACAATTTTCGATTATCTCCCAGAATCCACCACGATCGTATGGAACGACTATCTCACGTTGGCTGAACGATTTGACCGCGAACTTGAAAACTACCGCACTCACCGTGAACGCGTGCCAGAGATGCAAAAACCGTTCGTTTCTCCACCGGAATCGCTCTTGGTTCCTCTAGAAAAACTCGGTTCGCAGGTTGAAAAACTGAAAACTATTTACATCAGAACCGGCCTTCACGCTGAAGAAACAATTCACTTTGATTTTATCACTCAGCCATCGTTCGGCGGAGATCTTCCGCTTTTTGTTCACGATATCGAATCGAAACGGGAAAACGGATTCGAGATTGAAATTGTCTCAGAAACCGAAGGCCACTCCAAACGATTGATCGAACAGTTCAAGGGCGAATCGGGAAGCGACGACCTTCCAATCCGTATCGGTCAACTCACGAGCGGATTCTTTTCTCTCAAAGAAAAAGTAGCGGTTTACTCAGAATCAAAGCTATTCGACCGAGTCACCGGACGCCGGTTTGCAACGCGCACCCGCCAGTCCGCGCCGATGATCAATTTTGATGCGCTTTCCCGCGATGACATTGTGGTTCACGTGGATCACGGTATCGGTAAGTACATGGGAATGCAGCAGGTAAAAGCGGGTAACGACACCTACGACTGCATGGTGATCGAATACCGCGAAGGCGCAAAGATTCACGTGCCAATCACCGATTTTCACAAAGTACAGAAATACATCGGTCGTGATGGTCAGGAACCACAACTCTCGCAGCTCGGAAGTTCCGCGTGGGAGAAGAAAAAAGAGAAAACCCGCCGCGATCTTCAGGAGATGGCGAGCCAGCTCATAAAGCTCTACGCCAAACGCGAATACAGCGGTGGTGTGCAGATCAGCGCGGACACGGAATGGCAGAAAGAGTTCGAAGAGTCGTTCCTCTACACGCCGACGCCGGATCAGCTTACGGCAATGGAAAATATCAAAAAGGATATGGAATCGAACAAGCCCATGGATCGTCTGGTCTGTGGTGATGTTGGTTTTGGTAAAACTGAAGTTGCTATGCGAGCGGCATTTAAGGCGGTCATGAGCGGCTATCAGGTTGCGGTTCTGGCTCCGACAACAGTTTTGGCGAGTCAGCACGCTCGGTCATTCCGCGCTCGAATGTCCGATTTCCCCGTGAAAATCTCTGCACTGAGCCGATTGACCAGCGGAGCGGCCACGACGAATATTCTCGGCGACCTCTCCAACGGGAATCTTAACATTGTCGTTGGAACGCACAAGATTCTCTCAAAATCAATCAAGTACAAAAACCTTGGGCTGGTGATCATCGACGAGGAACAGCGGTTCGGGGTCAAACAGAAAGAGCGTTTCACTGAACTGCGCCACTCGATCAACACGCTCTCCATGAGTGCAACGCCGATCCCGCGAACACTTCACATGTCCATGGCGGGGATCCGCGATCTTTCGCTGATCGCCACTCCGCCAAGGAACCGCCTTCCCATCGAAACCACCGTGGCGGAAAGTCACGACGACATGATTCAGCGCGCGCTTCAGGAAGAGCTCGAACGGGGTGGCCAGAGTTACGTTGTTCACAATCGGATCAGCCACTTGGACGAACTCTATCGTCGAATCGAACGGCTGGTTCCCACTGCAAAAATTGCGGTAGCTCATGGTCAAATGGAAGGCGACGAGGTGAACGCGATCATGGAACGGTTCACTGCCGGTGAATACAATATTCTTCTGGCGACCACCATTATCGAAAACGGAATCGACATCGCCAACGCGAACACAATGATTGTCGAAGATGCTGATAAGCTGGGACTTTCGCAACTCTATCAGCTTCGTGGGCGAGTGGGAAGATCTTCGGAACAGGGATTCGCCTACTTCCTGGTGAAATCACTTCGCAATGTGAACGAACAGTCACTGAAACGACTCAAGGCGCTGGAACAGTACACCGATCTCGGGTCGGGATTCCAGCTTGCCATGCGAGATCTCGAACTTCGCGGAGCTGGAAACCTTCTCGGAACCGACCAGTCCGGATCGATCGCGACCGTTGGTTTTGAACTCTACTGTCAGCTTCTCAATGAAGAGATCACCCGCCTTCGCAACGCCAGTTCCGAAGACAATTTTGCCAAGGAACCGACTATCGAACTGGGCCTTCACGGTCATTTCCCTGCCGAGTACATTCCCGATGGAAATATGCGGATTCAACTCTATCAGCGGTGTACATCAATCACCAAAATCCCTGATCTCAAAGAGTTTTCTTCCGAACTGGCTGACCGATTCGGTGCACTTCCCGAAGAGGTTCTCGAGCTGATTCTGTTCATGGAGATTAAGCTTCTGGCGATGAGGTGCTATATCGAAAAACTGAGGTTCGATGGTGACAAACTGACCCTCACGCTCGGCGGCGAAGCGAAAACTGTGCAGGAGACAATCGCCAAGTTCCTCGACCTTGAAAACGGCAATTTCAGCATGAAATACGGCGAACATGTCGATTTGGTCACGAAAATCACCGGCGAAGATGCAGATGAGAAGTGCCGGATTCTGAAGAATATTCTGAAAAAGGTTTTGACGATGAAACTCTGACTCGCCACAACGATCCAACGCCACAACGATTCAACGCAAATCAATTCCTCGAATATCTCCACGGATTGACCGTGGGCTGATTTCGGGTCGTCCAAGGACGAAAAAGGGCGGAACTTCTGTCCCACCCACAATTTTGGTTTGTAGAGACCTTGCATGCAAGGTCTCTACAAAAGCATGCAAGGTCTCTACAAAAGATCAACCAGAACTTACCGAACCACAACCTTCTGAACCACCGAATGTTTCCCCGCAATAATCTCCGCCACATAGATTCCCTTCGCCAGATTCGGAATCGCAAAGCTCGATCCGGTCACCTCGCCGGAAACGACCTTCCGACCAGAGAGATCGTAGAGAGAAAGGGAGGTTCCGGTGGGAACGGAAGTGGAGAAGTGCAATAGTTCATT
>DYSA01000243.1 GCA_020726425.1 Fibrobacter succinogenes
TATCTACGATGGTAAAGCTTGGGATCTTCTCTGTAAAGGCGGGTACAATGGTGTCGATGGTATCTCTCTGTTGTGGCAGGGAACACTTAGAGAACATCCGAAACCATCTTATAAGAACTGGGCATACTACAATGATTCACTTGGTATCTCGTACATTTACGACGGGGCTCGATGGAATGTTCTTGCCAAAGATGGGGTAACGAACAACAAGATGGTCACTGCAACACTCGGTCATGGTGACACACTTTTCCTCAACCATAATTTCTATAGTCCAGATGTGTTTCTAGATGCGCAGTACATTGATAAAAATGATGAGGTTCACTCGTGGGAATATTCCGATCCAACGTGGACAAATGCTTATGTTGTGGATAATGATGTTGAGTTATACCGATCAACTTCTGACAGTCAACCACAATCACTGTTTGCAATGAAATCAGGGGTATTAATAAATACGTTTTCTGAAAGTGCGGGGATTTATGCCGGTACACGATTTATTCCCCTCGATGAGTATGGAAACGCTAATCCCCCCATTTCAATATCTGACGAAGCTGTTGAGATCCTCAATATTTCAGAAACACCACAGGGTGGATTGCTCTATGCCTTTATCACAGCTGATCAGACCGCAAAGATGGTTCTCTTTCCAACCATAAGTTCAGCTCGCGTTGAAATGACAGTTGCAAAATCGGTATATGCATTTCAAGCAGTAGCCCTAGCCGATTCATCGATTCTCTGTGCATGGATTGATGAAACTGGAGCGGGAAAGTACACACGGTATTTCACTGATGGAAGTTCTATTCCGGCACTCTCTTTCGAGGTTCTTAATTCATACTATCCTGAAGAGTATGAGCTCGAAATGATCCCGTTACGCGATGGGAGTGTGGAGTTGTTGTGTATTAATTACAGTCTCGAATCGGTTTTTAGGATTTATTCTGATAACAGCTATTCCACAACAGGAGAATTTGTTGATCAATTAGCAAATATTCAAAGTCATCAATTCCAGATACAGGATGGGAGTATTTTTGTAGGTGATGCGAGAAAATCTTCAAAAAAACCACGATGCTACTACATTTCTAAGTTTACAGAATCAGGTATATTTGAAAAAGAAGTTCTCACATACAGTGGAACTTTAGATTATTATCAGCTTACGCAGCTATCTGAAACTGGATTGATGTGTGTTGTCGCTGAACAATTTAGTTCTGAATTCAATAGCGTAACGGGTACATTGGTAAATAGCGTACAATTCAAGACCTATGGAAATGATTTACAGCTAGGAGTTAAACAAAGAATTCCATCAAAAATGCATAAATTACAGGCTGTGCCTATAGCTGATGATGTAATTGGCGTTACTTATACTGACTTTAACAATCTGACATCCGTCCATTTTGCGCGACTGGTGAAAACTACGGGAACTCCTCGGTTGATATTAAAACGATTAGATTACTCAACCGCCTGTTTAATAAATTTGGCAGGAGTAGATGTAAATGTAGCCCTTACTGCAACCCTTGGACGCTTATAAATTTCATTTATTGCACTGAACCACCATCACACCATTTTCTCCCTAAAAACAGTGTTGGTTCTGACCGGAACCAACTATATTTCCCCCCGAATTGGTAAACAAAAGAGCAAACCACGCGTTTTGTGTTTCAAACTACAGGTTCGTCAAAGTTCCTTCTAGTGCTTGATACTTGAAACGTGGAATTTGTGTGTATAAAAAAGGATTTTCATGAAAACCGTATCTCTTTATAATTTAGGCTGTTCAAAAAATTTTGTCGATGGTGAAAACATCACCGGATACATGGCTGCGAATGGGTTTAAAATCATCGCCTCTTGCGAAGAAGCAGATATCATTATCGTCAATACTTGTTCCTTTATCGAAGATGCCACTAAAGAAGCGATCGATACCATTTTGGGAATGGGGCAGATTAAGGAGAATCGCGATGATATAACGCTCGTTGTGAGCGGTTGCTTTTCTGAACGATACCGCGAAGAAGTGGCGAAAGAGTTTCCTGAAGTAGATCTCTGGATTGGTACAAAAGATTGGATCGATGAACTAGCCGAATATTTCACACTGAAAGATGGTACTCGCTCGTTTAATCGCATTCTCTCTGAACCATTGGCTTCACAATATATCAAAATCTCCGAAGGGTGTTCTCATCGCTGTGCATTCTGTATTATTCCTGAGATTCGCGGTGGATTTGTCAGTCGTCCGTGGGAGGACGTGATCAATGAAGCGAAATGGCTTGAATCACAGGGTGTACAAGAGTTGATCGTGGTGTCTCAGGATACGACTGCGTATGGCCGCGAATTTGGAAAAGATCTCGCCGATCTTCTTCGCACACTCCTCGATGAAACGAATTTTCCGTGGATTCGTATGATGTACCTTTACCCTTCGCTGGTGAGTGATAAGCTTCTTGATCTTGTTGGGGCAGAATCGCGCCTTTGTTCTTACTTTGATATGCCACTACAACATATTGCCGATCCGGTGTTGAAGCGCATGGGACGTCGCCCTGGGAAAGCGGGAACCTATGAACTGATCGAAAAAATCCGTGCGAAAGTGCCTGATGCAACGATTCGCACAACGTTTATTCTTGGGTTTCCTGGTGAAACAGAAGAGGATGTTCAAGAGGTTGTTGAGTTTATCAAATGGGCGAAATTTGATAAACTTGGTGTGTTTCCCTATTCACCAGAAGAGGGAACTCGTGCTGAAAAGATGGATGGTCAGATCGAAGCAGAAGTTGCGGTCGATCGCGCTGGTTTGATTATGGAGATTCAACAGGATATTAGCCGTGAAAAGCAAGAAGCTCGCGTAGGGAAGACGGTTCCTGTGATTATTGAGCGTATCAGCGACAATCCTGACTACAATTTCGAAGGCCGAACTCAAGGGGATGCTCCCGAGGTTGATGGCCATGTGTGGATTATCGATGGCGATGCCAGTGAAGGTGAAATTCGCATGGTGAAAATCGTCGATTGTGATGACTACGATCTCTTTGGGCGATTTGTAGACTGAAATGTTCCTCGTGAAACATTCTAAAAACAAAAATCCTTGCCAAGTATGGTGAGGATTTTTTTAGTCAGACGCCGTGATTCTATTCTTTCCCGTAATTTTTGATGTATAGAGGTGCTTGTCTGCAACTGTTATCATGTCAGAAATAGTCATTTTCGGTTCACTACACACGCCGATCGATGCAGTGCATTTTAGTGTTGCTTTCGTGGGAAGAGTGATCACGGTTCGTTCAAGTTCACTGCGGATCAGTTCAAAGATTCGCAGTGCGTCTGAAGGGTGAGCGTTTTTTAATACTACGCAGAACTCTTCTCCCCCGAATCGTGCCGCAATATCGGCTCCGCGTACATTTTTGCGGATGATCTCCGCAAAAGTAGTGAGAACAATATCCCCCGCATCATGGCCGTAGATATCATTAACCTTTTTGAAATCATCGAGATCGATCATGGCGACGCTAAATGGTTGCAGTGACTGCTTTAGTTCTTTTTGATACTCTTCGAAAGCGGCGAAGAAATGGCGGCGATTGAACATGCCGGTGAGATAATCGCGATTGGCGATGTTCATAATCTTTGTAAGATTTTCAATTCCCCGAACAGTGTTGTTGATTCGACAATCGAACTCCTCTTTTACAAATGGTTTGTGGATAAAATCGCTTGCTCCCAATTTCAGTAATTGCGATGCAATAGAACTGTCATTTTCTGATGAAATTGCTATAATTGCCATCGCTTCGCGCCGATATTTACGCCGCACTTGTATTGTGAATTCAAGCCCATTCATGATTGGCATATTGTAGTCAGTGAGAATCACTTTTATATCGGGATTCTTTTCAATGATCGCCAATCCGTCGGAACCATTGTCAGCTTCAAATACTATAAATTGTTGAATGCGAAGAAGTTTGACCATTATCGTCCGCGCAAGAGTGGAATCATCGACAACGAGAATTTTTATGTCTCGATTGCGGTATATTTCACCTACGCGATCGATTATGTAGTCGATATCTTCCGGGTGTGTTTTGGTGACATAGTCAATAATCGGCTTCGAGATGATGTCTTTGCGCATTTGAATATCGGTGATGGCTGTCATGACAACTACAGGGATCTTATGAGTAATCGCTAGATCGATTGCTTCTCCATTTAATGAGTCGGGAAGTTGAATGTCGCAGAGTGTGAGAAAGTAGCTTGTCTGTTCTGATAAAAGCGCCGTTGCATCTGCAAGAGAACCAACCACATCAACAGGAATACCATAGCGTTTGCCAATTCCTGTTGAGATCATACGAGCTATGGTATGATTATCTTCGATAACTAATACTCGTTCTTGCATAATTCGCTCCTGAAAATGTCACTAGTGATAGTACCACAGTTTGCTGTAGATCGCAAGAAAAAAGGAGTGAAGAA
>DYSA01000244.1 GCA_020726425.1 Fibrobacter succinogenes
CAGAGCCTATGAATGAGACCACTGCCAGAGGCAGTGGATTAAGTTCCTATTCAACGATGCAATGATTCAACGACACAACGAAGGAATCGGCCGGTTGGTCGGTTCCTTTTTTGTTTTTTGTCCGAAGGACATCCGCATACCAGCCGTGGTCGAAGGCCACGGAAAACGAAGAACGCCAAAACAACCACGCGGCAGCGCCGTATCGAATACGCCCCGAAGGGGCATCAAAATTTCCCCGCCCCGTTGGGGCAAGCCATATTCATTTTCCACATCCCGCGGATGATTCCAATTCCGTGGGCGGCTGCCCACGGCTAGTATTCATACATCCTTCGGACGAGTTCACGACCAAAGATACGCCTCATCATACGAAACCCCGTACCGATCGCAGATTCCCCGAAGCTCATCCTTGAAATCCAACTCTTTATGATGCTCGTGCTGATTTTCAATATACCGAATCAACTGATCCAGATGAGACTGACTGATTGAGAATATCCCATACCCATCCTGCCAGTGGAAATTCGGCTCGAATTGCTTCATCCATTTCGAACTTGGTCTTTTGATCTCTTCCAAGAGTGTTGCAGCGGTCACGGTTCTCGGAAGAGAGCAGGCAATATGGATATGGTTTTCCGTTCCTCCAACCCGATATGCTTCGCCTTTGACCACGCGAATACATTCGGCGATATACCCGTGAAGATTACCTAAGCGGTTTGAAGGAATCAGATTTTCACGGTTCTTGGTGGAAAAAACGATGTGGCAGATCATTTTTGAAAGAGATTGTGGCATTGATAATCCTTTGGCAGATATGTTTTTGGAGCAGTATTTCAATTGATCAATTACCAAAGTGTACCGTATGAATGACACGCTTTTCAAGCATCTCTGAATATTCTTCACCAAGTCGGAAATACCCCAATCGTCTAACCGTCGCACGTATCAACGCAAAAATGGCGAACCTCTCGATTCGCCATTTCAAAATCAATCTACCCGAAAACCCTATTTTGCACCTTTTCCGGTGAACACCACCATGACTGTCTGGATAATGATTTTCAAATCCAGCAGAAGTGACATGTTTTCGAAATAGTAGAGATCGTACATCACCTTGGTTTTCACATCTTCGATCGTTTCATCGTACTTGTGTTTCACCTGAGCCCAGCCGGTGATTCCCGGTTTCATCTTGAGCCGTTTGATATACCATGGAATTTCGACGGTAAGCTTGTCGATGAAATATTGACGTTCTGGGCGAGGTCCAACGAATGACATTTCACCTTTAAGAACGTTAATCAACTGAGGAATTTCATCGAGACGGGTTTTACGCATGAACCGTCCGAATGGAGTCACGCGCGGATCGTTGGTAGTCGCCCACGCTGGCCCAGATTTCGTTTCCGCATCCACCGACATGGAACGGAATTTCATCATAATAAACGGTTTTCCATTTTGACCGATTCGTTCTTGACTGTAGACTGCCGGCCCCTTTGACGTTGCTTTCACAAGAGCCGCAACGAGTAGCCACACCGGAGCACCAATGATCAACATGGAAGCGGAAATACAGATATCAAACAATCGTTTCACCTGAGCTTCCCAACTTGGCATGTGATCCTGAAGGAGCACGAGAAGCGGAACGCCACAGACATCATGGGTTTTCAAGTGGCCGGAAATCACGTCCATCAGCGACGGTTCCATGTAGATCGTGAGCTTTTCATCCCAACAATAGTTGAGAATGTTCATGATATCTTTTGCGGAATTGGTATGGTGAGAAATAACCAGACCATTTACCCCTTTTTCCTTGTTGAGTCGAGCGATGTCTTCGTACTTTCCAAGAATTGGGTATCCAGCATGATTTTCTTTTTTTTCTTGATCGATAAATCCAATGAAGCGGTAGCCCAGTTCGGGGTGCTTGCCAATTTCGCGGATCAGACGATCTGCTGATTCATGCGCACCAACGATCGCGAGATTGCGAACGCCAATCCCTTTTTTATATAGAGATACATGAGTAGTATGAAGTACAAAACGATTTAACGTTGTCGCAATAAGAAGAACAACTCCATACACAACCACTACACCAGTTTGATTGTGATTGAACAAATCGGGAATTTCACCGGTTTTGATAAACGAAATCCACTGATCGGAACTGGCCATGACAAAGAGAAGAAATACGCCAAACAAAACAGTGCGGCTCACGACGAGAAATTCGTCGAGACGCGACTCTTTAAACCAGTCGCGATAGAGACCTGTTAAAAAGAATAGTGTCAGCCAAATAACGGTGAGTATTGTCGATGGAATGAGATACGATCCGCCAAGTGACTCCGGAGCGTAGGTTCCCAAAAAGAGTCCACTTTGATAGCGAAGCCAGAATGCGATCCAAAATGATGCGGTGATTACCACCGCATCGAGGATAAATGTGAGCAGTTTTTCGGCAAAACGATTACCCATTAGTTGAAATTCCCACGGATAAAGGTGTCAAACAATTTTTCACCATCAGGAATCGCTGCAGTAGATTTTGCTGCATCGACTTCGCTGTAGGTTTTTGAATCATCAGCCGCGATACCTTCGCCTGAAACACAGAACGGAACCGGACCTGACGCGTGAGTTTTAGTACGCACGAGCGTCGGATGGTCAGGCATAACAAGGATTCTCATGCCGGGATAGGTTTCACGCATTTTGATAATTTCACCCACAACCAGTGAGTCGAACTCTTCGATCGCCTGAAGTTTTTTCGGAAGTGAACCTTCGTGGGAAGTTTCATCCGGAGCTTCGATGTGAACCAGAACCACATCGTGTTTTTTAAGTGCTTCGCGGCACGCATCCACTTTACCGGCGTAGTTTGTCCCGAGATATCCCGTTGCACCTTCTACTTTAATGACTTCCATGTTTGCCAGAACGCCAAGTCCTTTAACCAGATCTACCGCAGAAATAACCGCACCGGTGATTCCATAGCGTTCGTTAAGCGTTGGATATTTTGGCGCAGTACCTTCGCCCCACGGCCAGATATCTGAAACCGGAAGTTTACCCGCTGCGATACGTTTTTTGTTGATTTCTGCATCCGCAAGGATCACTTTTGCTTTCGCCGAGATCTCATTGATCAAGTCTGCACCGACTCCTTTTGGAGTGAATCCCGAAACTTCCTGACCGGAAATATCATGAGGAGGAACGCATTTGAGTTCTTTGGTCGAGAGTTTTACCACGAGAAGATGACGATAACTCACGCCGGTATGGAAACGATATTTGTCGCAGTTCAACTTTTTAAGCTCTTCCACAACTTCAATAGCATCATCGTTTTCGATGTGGCCGGCTGAGTAACTGTTCATGATTCCATCTTTGATATTCACGAGATTACAGCGGAACGCCATCTCATCGGGAGCAAGCGTTACACCGAGACTTGCCGCTTCGATAGGAGCGCGACCGGTGTGATATACGAGCGGATTGTAACCGAGAATCGACATGTTTGCCACGTCAGATCCCGGAGCCATTGAATCGGGAACGGTAAGAGCGTAACGGCAAACACCTTCCGCAGCGATTGAATCGATATTCGGGGTTTTTGCATACTGAATCGGGGTGAGATTTCCCAAGTCTTCGCGAACTTCATCCGCCATTCCGTCGCCAACTGCGATAACATATTTCATACTATTCTCCATTATTATCAATGTTCTAAAACTAGCGCAAAAATAGTTTCAGTGCCCATTTTTTTCCATGCAAATTTATTCAGTTAGTGACGGCCAGTGTGACCAAAACCACCTTCGCCCCGTTCTGTGTCCGAAAGTTCCTCTACTTCGACATACTCTACTCGGGGAACTTCGGCGATTACTGCTTGAGCAATGCGCATGCCTCGAGTAATTTCAAACGGTTCTGATCCGAGATTGATAAGAATAACTTTTACTTCGCCACGGTAGTCCGCATCGACGGTTCCCGGAGTGTTGAGCACGGTGATACCATTTTTCGCAGCCAGTCCCGAACGGGGACGAACCTGCATTTCATAGTTCAGAGGAATTTCTACGGTGAGTCCTGTGGGGATCAGCGCAAATGCACCCGGAGCAAGAGTTATTGGATCTGTAATTGCAGCTGCGAGATCGACACCACTTGACCCAGCGGTCATCTGTTTTGGAAGTTCCAGTCCAATCGCGTGTTCCAGACGTTTTACCTGTATAGAAATCATAGATTCTCCTTTTCTGATTTAATGTGACTAAAATAGTGCATGAATACCAATGATTGTTTTGCGAAGGTTCTTTTGAAAAGAATTTGAGGGTAGTTTTATTGGGAGATCCATTTTTGTGAAGGATTTAGAGTGAATTGCAAAGCCATTTTGGGGACATTTTTTGAATCACCACGTTTCATGAAAGAAATCTGCGGTTTC
>DYSA01000245.1 GCA_020726425.1 Fibrobacter succinogenes
CTGGGAACGAGTGCTAAATTCATAAAGATTGGTAACAAACACCTGAGTAGTAACAATTATTTGATCATATCTTTCAAATAGGGCTCGTCGCGATATATCGTACATCATGAGCTTCATGAATCAATGAAAACTGCTCAAGTTGAATTGATTATTCAGAATGTAAAGGATAGGTTTCCAGGAGCTTCAGTGCGGATTGTATCTGATAACGGACTACAATTTATTGCCAATGATTTCAAGGAGTTTATCCGGTTGGCAGGGATGACTCATGTGCGTACAAGCCCCTACTATCCGCAGAGTAACGGGAAGATTGAACGGTGGCATCTCAGCCTCAGGTCAGAGTCCATTCGGTTGCAGGCGTTGACATCAAAAGTACAAGCGGAACAGGTTATCGCTGAGTATGACTTGAAGGGAGAAAGGCGGAGATTCATGAGAGTCGTGATAGAAAAATGAAAGAAGCTCAACGAGCAAGAGCGGAGTTGCGGAAAGCAGCATAAGTTATTTGGTGATTAACAAACTGCCGATCGATTCCATTTCTCGCTGAACTAAGATAGATGTATGTATTCATCTGGGTATTTTTGCATACATACTTTAACGAATGTAACAAATTGATGGTCTTTATGGCAAGGGGAGAGGCTTTGTAGGGTACATGGTAACGAAAAGTGTATCAATAGGCTAAAAATTACGTGTAATGTGTTGATATCAAATGTTAAGTAAGTTTTGTAGTAAGTGTATTATTCGGAGGGTTGAATTCTTCTGGCGTACCAATTAACAAATGTTTGCAAAATATTACCCGATTACCCAGATAGAGCAGGAACTCAATTCGGCGTGAGACCAAAAAGCCTCAAGCAAAAAGCCTCAAGCTAAAAGCCTCAAGCTAAAAGTGAATTCCAACTTGTGGCTTGAGGCTTGAAGCTTCAGTTCACCCAAGTTAGACTACTGCCTAAACTGGGCAATCGGGAAATATTAAAGACCTTTTTAACACTAAGTTCATTCCTAAAAAAGTAGGGCGAAGTTTTCACTTCGCCCTACTTAAAAAAGAAACAAAAAATTCTATGCTCTCGAAGAGAATCCTTCATCGCGCATAATTCTTCGCACTGTTTCATCAAGCTTGCTTTCAATCGGATAGTCATTAGACCGAATTTTCGCTTTTAGTTCTTCAACCAGTTCGATTCGAATGTCTGGTGTCGAAGCGATTACTTTTGCCAATTTCATCCGGTCAGCTTTTTCCGCCGTTTCTGTAGAGATCTCTACTTTTTCTTCCCGAGGAGAAAAGGCACTTTTCTTAACGTCTGTTTTGCGCCCGACGTTATTTACACTGTAGAGGCGAGCGGCATTTGTTGAATGTACTGTCCCGATAGCCATATTCACCTCCCTGTGAAAAGTTTACGGCTAACTTAAAATATAAGGGCGCTTCCCTCCCTGGAATCTGAGAACCGTCCCTGGTATCTGCCCTTGTTTCTATACTCAATCTATCGGATTCATGTATCATGAACTTTATACTTTTTTTCATCTACTCAAAGAAAATTTGTATGCTTCTGAATTTGCGATCAGCCGTGAACTGTCCGACACGGTTCTTGGAATGAGCAGTTTGAGCAGAGAGCTGTGAAATTTGTTTTTTCGAAACAGTGAAAAGGCTTGGGGATATTTTGTTCTATATTGTCACAGAAAGCGTGCATCATTTCCGTTTGGATCTTTACTGTTTCTTCGAAATGAGTTAGATCTTGTTCGGTGATACAGAAAGAGAGTTCATCCAACGAAGGATACATGTAAATGATTCGTGGTATAAACTTTGTGCGATCAATCGAAGGATTATTGACTGACGCGGCAAGTGCATATCCGAGCAGTTGTGCACGGTGTTTTTCTTCCTGCTTTTTACCACTTTTCCAGTCGAGAATATGCACTTCGTCGCCGACGGGAAATAAGAAATCCATTTTACAGTATGCTTTTAATCCAGCGATTCTCGTTTCTCCATACCCTTCTGGCTCAATAACCCAGGTGTCACTTTCGTGAATTGCGGTGGTAAATATCCAATTGTACAGTGGACTTCGCAGAAAGTTTTTGAGTGAAATGAGAATTCGTTCTTTCGCTGAATCGCGATCGATACTCTCGGTATATTTATAATAGATTTCCAAAAACTCTTTGGATTCAAAGTATTTGTCGCAAAGATCTAACCCATATTGAATAAATTTTTCTTCATTTAATGGCGCATGGCTTTTTTGGAATCGGCGAAGAAGTTCTTCAACCACAGTGTGAACAACATTCCCGATTTCCAGAGGCACTGAGGTTAGTTTTTTCAGCCGTTGCATCTGGGCTGGAGAAACATCTTTGACAAATTTTGTGTAGTAGTTGTAGTAGTAGTGTCGTTTGCATTGTGAAAACAGATCGAATCGCGAACTTGACCAGCCGAGGATCGGTGTAAATGGATACCGTTCGAACTTGATTTTCATACTTCTCCCTCAATGAGTTATTTTTAGCACAGTTAAAATAGAAGAGGCTTGGGATGGAAAAAGAAGAAATTCTTGAAAAACTAAAAGAAATTGGTCATCTCCTTAAAAAAGAGATTAAAAAATTGCGCACCAAACAGGGAAAACAGGAAGAAGAACTCGCAGAATCTTCTCACTGGGAAGAGTTTCGCCATTGGGCAGACACCCTTTTGGCTCGCCGGTCTGAAGTGCAAGTTCGTGCAATATCTTTTATTACCGAAGAAATTCATTCGGGAGAACTGGTGGAGATTCCACTGAATCCAAAGTGTAATGTCGATAAAAATGCAGAGCTTCTCTATAAAAAAGCGCGCCGCGGTGAACGATCCGAAGAGATTTGCTTAGAAAAACTTGCGGAAACCGAACGGGAGATTGAAACAGTTCAGGAGTTGATCGAATCGCTTACTGATTTTGTTCAGAATGGTTTTGATGGTCGAGAAAATGCTGTTGTCGGGTTTATTCTTGAGGTCGAAAAAGGCGATTTTACTCCAAAGCAGAAACCTGCTGGTGCAAAAGGTAAAAATGATCAACCGATGCCGTACCGACACTATGAAGTAGATGGGTTTCATATCTATGCGGGGAAAACATCCAGTGATAACGATCAGCTTTCAACTCGCTTTGCAAAACCTTCCGATGTTTGGTTTCACGCGGTGGGATATGCGGGTTCGCATGTGATAATTCGTCGGCCAAATGGTCAGCCTATGCCTCCACAGAAAATTATTGATATCGCTGGTGGGATCGCGGTTTTTTTCTCAAAAGCAAAAAACTGTTCTGTGGCTGAAGTTCACATGACTGAAGCACGATTTGTTCGAAAACCAAGAAAAGCACCTGCTGGACTGGTTACGGCAGAACGATGCAAGACACTTCGCATGAGCCCGGTAGATCCTCAAAAACTATTTCGATAGATTAATAATGCCTAAAAAAAGGATCTGCCCAGTTGTGACAGATCCTTTTTTGTATAGACAGTAATTCTTTATAAAAACAGTGCAAGATCCTCATCTGAAGGATTTGGTACTTCTTTTGTACGATTGAAATCAAAAGATTTAGCATCGTTCAACACCGATACGACGTTATCTGAAAATGTAAAAGAGAGAGTTGTTCCGGGGTGATTTTTTTTCACAACGACAGCAAAAGCGAGCGCTTTTTCAAGACCTTCCCCACGGCGGAAATTCCAAACTTCATCAGGTTGAGCAAATCGGCTTTCTGGATAGATCGATTCGTTTTCAAATTGTGACAATTCAGAATAAATTTCTTCGATTGTTTTGCCTACAAGTGCAGAAGCAATTACTGGATTTCGCTCAAATGCTGCTTTCAAAAATGGCAACCAAGGAGCTTCGTTCATATCGCGAAGTGCCATAAATGTGAGATCCGCAACAGGGTTTAAATGGCGAATCGATTTGAGATACACAATCATCTCTTCGCGGGTCATATCATTCGTCATTTCTATCGGAGTCGATGTTTCAAAATTTTTCGTCGAAGGGTCGGGGAGAAGTGGTTCAATTGCACAGAATTTTATCAAATGGGTAATCACCTCTTCCGCATCGAGACAGCAGTGGGAGAGTCGTGACTTGAGTTCTATGACAGTTTCTTCAATATTGTGTTTTACTGGAGTCTTAGAAAGAAAACGTTCAAGTTCATCCATATCAATGCGATGTTCGAAAGGATGAGGGAAAAACTCATCGATATCGATTTCCGAGAGAAGAGCTTTGTGGGAATCGGTTCCCACCCGAGATTTTGAGCTGTGTTCATATCCATACACGGTTTCTGCACCAATATACCAGGTTTTACCATTTCTATTTATGGATAACTGAAAACAGCCTTGAAGTTTAGAGTGTTCGCGTAGGAAACTG
>DYSA01000246.1 GCA_020726425.1 Fibrobacter succinogenes
TCAGAAATAGATCATCCCGAAATCAGAAAACAGATGGGTTCACCGGACGGATACTGGTAAAATGCAATACAACAAGAGGGAGAGAAATTATATCCAAGGGTGGCCAATACCCTTCGCGGGAAACAGAGGTCAAATTAAAACGGCTGGAGCTTGATATTGGACATGTCAAGATGCAAGAACTGCCAATTGCACTTGATAATTTTTTCACTTTGTTGAGCGTGTTAACGACTCACCGAGGAACAGTAAGAACTGTTGGAGATATTAATCGCCACAAATCGTATGCCTTAGCAATTATCAACCTTGCAGTAAAGAAAAGGAAAATCCCGCCACAACCACATTTTGAGTGCCTTGAGAAAGAACAAGAGGAACATCGTACTAGATATCTGTCTGATGATGAAGCAGAACGACTGTTAGACGTTATTGATAAAGACTACCCATATTTACGTCCGATTGTTCTCTACAATTTGTTAATTCCTTCAAGAAAAAGTGAACTACAAAAACTTAGGCGTGAATGTATCGATTTGGATGCAGAAATCCTTATGATTCCCAAAGAATTATCTAAAAGTGGGCAACCAATAGCTAAACCGATTGTTGAAGAAATTCGTCATTATTTTGAGTCAATACCAGATGGGTGTCAATGGGCATTTCATCGGGACGGTCAGCAAATCAAATCATTTGATGTTGCATGGAGATCAGCATTGAGAAAAGCAGGTATCGAAGATTTTCGATTCCATGATCTACGGCACCGAGCAACAACAATTCTTGCCCGTGAAGGATTACCGGATAGGCCATTGATGCACATCGCTGGTTGGACAACACCAATGATGATAAAGCGATATCTCAACACCGAAGGTTTGAGAGCTGCCGATGAAACTCGAAACTTACTGGATGATATTAATAGACGTAAAAAGTCGAATAACGATGATAATGAATCCGATAACAACTTAGTTTTATATTAATTGCTGTACTGTCAGGTGTACAGTTCTACACCGTACACCACCGTATTTTACCGTATTTTCATGAATACCATATAACAAAAAAGGAGATAAACCCACGTCTAACTCCTTGATTTTATTAATACCTGAGACCGGACTCGAACCGGTACGAGCTTGCGCTCTGGGGATTTTAAGTCCCCTGTGTCTACCATTTCACCACTCAGGCAGTAGGTTGTAAATATGGTTTATTTCAGAACGTGAATCAAGAGTCACTTACCAATTAATCGTAAAAATTCATCACGAGTCTTTGCATCATCACGAAAACTTCCGAGCATTGCACTGGTTGTCATCATTGAATTTTGCTTTTCTACTCCACGCATCATCATGCACATATGTTTTGCTTCAATGACCACTCCAACGCCTTCAGCATCGATTGGGCCCATAATCGCATTCGCAATCTGCTGCGTAAGTCGTTCCTGAACTTGAAGGCGGCGTGCAAACGCATCGGCAACACGAGCGAGTTTGCTCACGCCGTAAACTTTGTTTTCTGAAATATAGCCAATATGAACTTTCCCGAAAAACGGAAGCATGTGATGTTCACACATGGAGTAGATTTCAATATCGCGAACGATAATCATGTGATTCACGTTTTCGGCGAAAATTGCTTTGTTCAGAATTGCTTCCGGATCCAGCTTATATCCTCCAAGTATATGATCATACGCTTTCGAAACCCGACTCGGCGTATCGAGCAAACCTTCACGATCAGGATCTTCGCCAACATGAACAAGTACATCTCTAATCGACTGTTCCATTTGTATCTCTTTTCTTAAAAAGTCGCGATGAAAATAGTTGACGCAGAGGTTATTTTCAACTGATAGTATATTTCATACCAAATCAATTCTGTAATCAGTTCATTTCCAGGGAGTATCCATGAAAAAAATGATCTCGGGGTTTCAATTCAAACTCATCGCGCTGGTGAGTGTCTTTTCATTGGTTCTGTTTATTACCTCGAGAACCGGAAATATGGAAGAGTTTGCTCAAAAAATTCTCAACGGCGGATCAACAGAAATCGACCCAACAGCCGCAACGGCGGAGACTCTTGCCGAACCACAACAAGAAGCGATGAAAAAACAGTTTCAAGGCTACTGGACATTTTCTGGCGAAGAGATGCCCAGCGTTCATCTCAATGATTATATCGAACTCCTCGAAAATGGAATCATGTGGCAGTACGAACAGAGAGTATTTGCCCTTCCGTATGGCGACAAAGACACCCTAACCCGCATTTCAACATCCTATCTTCTCCCCTTTGAACAACCCGATTCGACAACGGTCAGTGCAATGTGTTATCTTCGAGTGATTCGCCAGAATTGGCAGATAGATGGATCATACTGTTACGGTCTGAGCCAAAAAATCTTGGAAGATCTCTACTCCGCAAAAGCACAAACCTCCGATATTGTAGTCAACAAAAATGTGATCCGAGAAAATGACACGACACTTCGCTATGATTCTCGCGAATATTCCAAATATACAGGAGAACTCACCGCATTCTTCCCAGACCCCAAAGCAATTGCATCGGTTGATGACCCAACAACATACGGATGTGAAGGAGATGACCCTCATCTGACGTGGATTCGATACAGACTCATTGAATCGATTAAAACTCAGCAACTAGAATCAAATGTTATTCCCATGGAACAGAAACTCAACATTGAGAATTTCTACATTCCCTACTGCCTGAACCGCCTCAACGTGTACTACGGGAAAAATGAAGGAGAAGTGATTACCATGACTCTTAAAATCTCTCCCACCGGTTCAATTACCAGTGTGAAGCTTAAAGGGAAACCGGTCGATTCTCCGTCAATCAAATCAATACTCACCGAAGAGATTCTTCAGTGGATGGTTCATGGAACTGGTTCAAATTCAGAGGTTACAATCTCTACACGAGTCAAAAGTTGCCAATAACCATACCACTTCGATTCAAAGGCCAATAGAACTCAATCTGTTGGCCTTTCTCACCTATAAACTGATAGTATTTCAGTCGTAAGAGTGTTATACTCCTTTTGATTATGAATTGGAGGAGTCATGAAACGGTTGGTAATTGTCGATACACTGTCACCAGAACTCACTGTTCTTGTGGATGAAATAGAATCTCAATGTGAAACAGAAACAATTATCGTTCCCACGGTAAAAGAAGCAAAGGCGATAGACTCACCGGATGCGCTTATACTTTCTCTGGCAAAATCTCTTGATGATTACTCACCACTTAAAGATATTCCCACCATCTTAATTACCCGAAAAATCCCCGTGCAAAGTCGGCCGTTTCTCATGGCATCACGCCTTCTTGACACGGTCGATGACTACTCGTATCACAACTGTCGCTACATTATTTCTCTTCTAAAACGAATTGAACACCTTCGTGAACTCAAAGTGATGGTATGTGAAGGTGAAAAACTGATGGAAACGATGATCTGCCGCAACCTCGCCGTTCTCGGTGTCGAACCAATCAAAGCGAGCACCATCAAAGAAGCACTTGAACAGGCTGATCTTCATAAAGATATATCTATGATTCTCGTGAGTTCTCAACTCAGTCGGGAACACGGACTCGAACTGGTCGAATCGCTGCGACGAAAATATAACAAAGTAGATCTTCCTATTGTAGCACTTATGGATGAACGAGATACAGAAGACTTACAAATCCAATTTCTTCGCCACGGTGCAACGGATACAGTGATAAAGCAGATTTCAACACCACTATCAATGGAACTTTTCCGTTCGAGAATACTTCAGAATCTTCGACAAGTGATCAGCTATCGCGAAATGTCGAGTATGGCTCAGCGAGATTTTCTTACGGGGATGTTCAATCGACGCTACTTTTTTTCTGCGGGACAGAGTCTTTATGCCAACTATCTGCGTGGAAATCTCACTCTTGCGGTGGTAATGATCGATATCGATTTTTTCAAAAATGTAAATGACACCTACGGCCACCCCGCAGGAGACAGAGCCATTATTTCAATTGCAAAATTACTGGATAAGTCTTTGAGAAAAAGTGACCTCGCCGCTCGATTCGGCGGGGAAGAATTTTGTGTACTTCTCACGGGAACCGACGCCGAAAATGCAAAGACTGTAATGGATCGTATTCGCTTGGCAGCGGAACAGGAAATTCACACAACAGAAACCGGCGATACGTTCAAATTTACGATCTCCATTGGAATCTCCGTAGAACCAGCGAATTCACTCGAAGGCATGGTAAATGCAGCAGATGAACTTCTGTATAAAGCGAAAGAGGGTGGACGCAACAAAATTGTATACGACTTCTAGAAAAAAGGCGATCACTTTCGCAATCGCCTTTGAATCAAGTAGATCATGCATCTTAT
>DYSA01000247.1 GCA_020726425.1 Fibrobacter succinogenes
AAATCAACATTGATTTGTGATGAAACCATCGCGGAGATCACAATTCAACATTGATTTGTGATGAAACCATCGCGGAGATCACAATTCAACATTGATTTCCCTTGAATCGAGTTGCTGAGAAGCAAAATCAACATTGATTTCCCTTGAAACGAGTGCCCGAGAAGCAAAATCAACATTGATTTCACATAAAGTGAGTTTCTGTGATTGAAAATCAGTATTGATTTTTGGAATTTTTCAAAAGGCAGAGTAAGAGGAGAGAGAAATCATGGGGGCTCTGTTATAAGAGACTTTGTTAAAAAGGGAAATTGAGATATCCGTGAAGTGCAGGAGTTGTTGTTTTAAGTGAGTCTGGCGCGTAGATTGGCCATCCCAGATCGCCTGAAGCACTCATTTCTAGAGTGGGAAAGAGAATTCGAATTCCCATGCCTGCACCCGCCGCGGAATGGTGAGGAGCATTGAGGTCGAACGCTGATTCAATTGTGTCCCAGAGGTGACCGGCGTTGATAAATGCGGTTCCGGTAATGTCAAAGGGGAGGCGTTTCATTGAAGGATCATACCACGACAGAAAAGAGAGATTGATCCCTTTGACTTTTGCGATTGGGAAGCGACACTCTGTTGCAAGTGTTACTCGGTTGTAGTAAATCTGATCTCTTCCGAATGTTCCAGATCCAAAGCCGCGAACGGTTTCATTTCCGCCCATGTAGCGACGATCAAAGCGGTTCAGTTCTCCGCGGTAGATAAGATCGGCTTTAAACTGTGCCGCAAGAGAAATTGGCCCGTGAGTTGGTGAGATCACTCCGCGTATATCCGTCGTTCCTCCAAGTGAGCGAATTGAACGATTGGTGCCAGGTTCCCGGTAGCTTGAAAGTGGATTTCCTGAAAGCGATTGGCTGATGAAATACCCAGAACGAGGATTGAACGGGCGATCTCGCAGATCAGCTTTCCAGGTTATGGTCGTTGTAAGTTCTTCAAATTGAAATTTTGAATCGATATCGAACAGATCGTAATTCCAATAGTGAGGAATACATTCAAGAGTAATATTTTGATGGTCTGAGAGCATTCGGCCTGTTTCGATTCGACCGGCAATGTGCTGTTCTGCACGCCAATCATCAAAGATCGATGGGTGACTTCCGGCAAGAGCGCCTGTTGCAAAATACCACTGATTTGCCAGTGGTATTTTCCATCGAAATCCGAGATGGCGCACGCGGAATAGGGATCCGTGAATAGTAAGTTGTTGTTCAGTTCCAGCGAGATTGTCGATTGATCCCGCAAGGTAGAGTCGGATCCACGGGAAGGTATCTTCACCATAGCGAGTTCCATAAAGGCTTCCGCCAATATCAGAAAGCGATATTCTGTTTTTGTGGATTGTGTCGGAATTGATCGCCGTGTCTGCGAGTAGTGTCGAAGAATCTTGATCGGACGGTTCAGTGAGTGCGAAAAGGGGAGAGGTGACAATAAGAGCAACGAGTGCGGATCGGGAAAAAAAGGAAAAGAGAGCCTGTAAGCCGGGTTCTGTCGTACCTGTATTGCTACAGCCGAGGCAGCCATTTATCTGCCCGCTTTCGCGGGATTGAGCAACCCACCCGAAGAGTAAAGAAGCGAACAACTCCCTCATAAATGAACTCTCCATACTTGGTCTTGCACCGGAAAGGGTTTTCCTGAGCCCACTGTTACCAGCCAACTCTGTTCATTATTACTGAACATTTTCAAACTCACACCACCGTGGCAGTGTGGACTATTCTCTGCGGCACTTTCCATCATCGGTTTCCCGATGTCCGGTTTTTCAACCGGTATCCTGTTCTCTGGTGCCCGGACTTTCCTCACCCGTAAAGGTGCGGCTGCCCGGCTCTCTTTTCCTATAAATTGTAGGGGTTCCCGTTGTGGGTGCCCGAGAATCATTGTGCTGAAAATAAAAAAGGGAGAGCCGAAACTCTCCCTTTTGAACATTCGTTCAACCTTATTTTGAGTAGAACTCAACAACGAGGTTTTCATCACCAACAGGCTGCATATCGATGCGCTGTGGAAGACGTGAAACGGTACCAGTGAGGTCTACTTTAGAGAAAGAGAGCCAGTCTGGAACTTCACGGCTAATGTTTGAAGCAATCTGATCCTGAATGAATTTTTTGCTTGCATCTTTAGCACGTACAGTGATAACGTCGCCAGTTTTAACCTGAGCAGAAGCGATATCAAGTTTTTTGCCGTTTACGCAGATATGACCGTGGTTAACGATCTGGCGAGCCATTGCACGAGTCGCAGCCATTCCGAGACGGAATACTACGTTGTCGATACGAGACTCAAGCATAATAAGCATGTTTTCACCGGTGATACCAGCTACTTTTTTCGCTTTGAGGAAAGTATTACGGAACTGACGTTCAGTAAGACCATACGCAAAACGAAGTTTCTGTTTTTCTGCAAGCTGTTTGCCGTATTCGCTTACGCGTGGACGGTGTTTTTTTGCAGGACCAGGAGGTGTAGGGCGTTTTTCGAGAAGGCGGTCATATTTGCTGTTACCGAAAATATTCACACCGAAACGACGAACGATTTTACCCTTAGGCGAAAAGCTTCTTGACATGGAAGTCTCCTAAATTGATTTCTTTTGTAATATTCTTGAAATTTACCAAAATTGCCGCGGTATATTTATTGCCGAATATTGCGTGCAAAAGATATATGATTCCCTCCAGTTCTTTCCATAAAAAAATGATTCATTTTGAGTTGGGTCGAGTACCATTAAAAAGGCGATCTTTCAACGGTTATTTTTCCGTGCAGATACTATTTTCCGCATAAATTTTTCCCCTATTTCCATGGAGATTTACGATATGTGTGCTGTTGTAGGGATTTTTGGAAACACTGATGCAGCGAAACTTGCTGTGGCTGCACTCTTTCAGATGCAGCATAGAGGTCATGAATCAAGTGGAATCACCAGTAGTGGTGAAGGTTCAGATGGCAAGATGGTAACGGTTAAAGATGGCGGATTTGTTCGCGATATCTTTGACAAAGAACGGATGCTTCTCCTTAAAGGCGATATGGCCATTGGACATAACCGCTACTCGACTGCTGGAAGTGAATCGCTTTTTGACGCTCAGCCGATACAGGCACGGTGTAACTTTGGTGATATTTCAATCGTTCACAACGGAAATTTGATCAACAAAGATGAAGTTCGCAATCAGTTGATTGAAGATGGTTCGATTTTTCAGACCAACATGGACACAGAAAATGTAATTCACTTGATCGCGAAATCAAAACAGGTTCGCCTTCGCGATAAAATTAAAGATGCCCTTGATGTTATTAAAGGTGCGTATTCGTTTATTATTCAGAGTAATGACAAGCAGTACGTGATTCGCGATAAGCATGGTATTCGTCCGCTTTCAATCGGGAAAATTAAAAGTGGTGGCTGGGTTATCGCCAGCGAAACCTGCTGCTTTGACTTGCTTGATGCAGAATTCGTTCGCGATGTTCGCCCCGGTGAAATGCTTGTCTTTACAAAAGATGTGATTGAACCAGAATCAATTCAGTTGTATGAGCCGGATTTCCATCCTTGTGCGTTTGAGTTTGTGTATCTTGCTCGCCCAGATAGTGACATTGCCGGTGTAAATGTGTATCAGTGTCGTGAAACTATGGGAAGAAAACTCGCTCTCGCCAACCCTGTTGATGCTGATATGGTTGTTCCGGTTCCCGATAGTGGTGTTGCTGCCGCGCTCGGATATGCTCGGGAAAGTGGTGTTCCTTTTGAGTTGGGGATCATTCGCAATCACTATGTTGGACGGACATTTATCGAGCCTTCGCAGGCGATTCGCGATATGAAAGTGAAAATGAAACTTTCTCCGCAGAGATCGCTTATTAAAGGGAAAAAATTAGTAGTTATCGATGATTCGCTCGTCCGTGGAACCACGAGTAAGCGCATTGTTAAGATGCTTAAAGATGCCGGTGCTGCGGAAGTTCATTTCCGTGTGGCTGCACCTGAAATTAAGTTCCCCGATGTATATGGAATCGATACTCCTACAAAAGAAGAACTCATTTCTGCCAATATGACAAAAGATGAAGTGTGTGCTTTCTTGGAAGCTGACTCTCTTGAGTATCTTTCAATTGAAGATTTGGTTGATTCAATAGGGTGTTCTGAAAACTACTCACTCGTAAGTTTTGATGGAAACTACTTTGTGAAATAGTGAGTACAAAAGTTGTTCATTAAGGCTCTGTCAAAGCAATTTGATAGAGCCTTTTTTGCAGGGTGTGATGCGAATAAAAAATAGGGGAAGATTTCTCTTCCCCTATTTGAAAATGCACGTTCGTCAACTTATTCGAC
>DYSA01000248.1 GCA_020726425.1 Fibrobacter succinogenes
AAAAGATTTCACCACTTATGATATTTCAACTCGAGAAATTGGGCCGTACTGGGCCACGTTTAAAACTCGGAACGTCAATGACGAACCGGTCTATGCATTCAATGATACCGTTTCTGTTGTTGAAGGTTCTACGGTGACCGTGACAATTGGCGGTGAAAAAACTGTTGTGGCAAATGATCGCGACGAAGATAACGCGTACGATCGCAACGGAGACGGTGTAATCGATGTGGATTTCCCGCTCTCTGCTCGTTTGATCTCTCCCTCGGTGGGAGTATCCGGAACGATCACCGTGAATGGCGATGGGACATTTTCTTATGTTCAAACTGGTGGGGGAGCACCGGAAAAATTCCTTGTTGAAATTTCCGATGGGGTATTTAAAGATACGTCCGAGTTGATTGTACTCATTTCACTTCAAAATAATAATACGCCTGCATTTTCTTCGGAAACTCTTACGGTGATTCAAGGATCAACGGTGACTGCGTTCGCCAGTGGTATTAGTTCGCTGATGAAATTTGCCTCCGATGGCGATCTTCCCCATGACACGCTTTCGTTTGTGCAGTTTCAGGGAGCTACTTTGACCGGAACCGCAACGATTCAGGCGGATGGAACATTTAGCTACACTCACAATGGAGAACGAGTGTTTGCCGATTCGATTCCCCTGTCGATTAAAGATGCTTCGGGGAAATGGGTGAATAGTTATGTCCCCGTGAAAATTATTCCGGCGGCACTGAACTCATTGGCGATGACCATTGTGCCACTTTCCGGAGTGATCCCAACGCTCGCTTCGATTGTGCCCGCCATGACCGATTCGCTATCTCCGGTTCCTGCTGGTACCGTGGGTACGATTTGCGATATTCACCTCAGTCATTTTGTGGCTGAACAGGATCTTTCGGTGGAAATATCACTCTATGATGTTGTGGGAAATAAAATGCTCACCTCCTCATTTCCATCCGGTAATCGCGAAGGATTTTCTATTGCACGCCACGAATCGGGTGATCTCGTTCGCCTGTTTTGGAATGGTCGCAACGAATTGGGGAGAGTCGTTGGCGGGGGAACCTATCTTCTGCAGGTGATTATTCGCGATGGATTCAATGGTGAATCGGTTACGGCAACCGCACTTTGGGGAACGAAGCGGCCCCCAATCGAAGGTCTGTAGAATAGGGGAGATCGATACTGATCAGGAGGAAGAGCGGGTTTGCTCTTCCTCCTTTTTTTGTGGTGCTCTGGTAGATTCGCTTCGAATATTTAACACATGGTTCTCTGAAGAGAGAAGTCCGTGTCGAATGCTTGACACATGGTTCTGAACGATAATCACCCGTAGAGACGTTGCATGCAACGTCTTTACCATGGTACGATAAATCACCCGTAGAGACGTTGCATGCAACGTCTCTACCATGGTACGATAATGGTTAAACCTCGACAAAGGAGAAAATCAGTGATGTACAGAAACAAATATCGAATTGAATCCGCTCGGCTGCCTTATTGGGATTATCGTTCAAATGGTGCCTATTTCCTTACCATTTGCACCCATGATCGGATCAATCGATTTGGAACAATTGAAAATGGGAATATTATATTATCTGGGATCGGTGTAATTGCGGAGATATGTTGGCATGACATACCGATTCATGTTAAAGGTGTTAGGTTGGCTGAGTATGTGGTCATGCCAAATCATATTCATGGAATTCTAATTTTGAATAATCCCGCAGAAACGTTAAACGCCGTAGAGACGTTGCATGCAACGTCTCTACACACGCATGAAACGTCATTTTCAATGTCCCAAAATGAAAAAATGTCGATTATTTCCCCAAAACCAGATTCAATTTCGACCATTATTCGATCATTCAAATCAGCGGTTTCCAAACATGCACATCGGTTGGGATATGAATTCCAATGGCAAACCCGATTCCACGATCACATAATTCGTGATACCACAGAATATGAGAGGATTTCCCTCTATATTCAGACAAACCCGCAAAATTGGAAAGACGATTGTCATTTTGTGTTGGATTGTGAACAATGATCAAATTTCGTAGGATGATTGTAGAGACGTTGCATGCAACGTCTCTACGGTATGACAATATTACAACAGAACCGCGTTCATCTCCGCGATGGAATTGAATCCGTTCGCTACCATGTAGGCTTCCAGATCCGCCGCGACCTTGCCGGCGATATCCGGTTCCACGAAGTTCTGTGTTCCGATCTGGAACGCTTTCGCTCCCGCCAAGAGATACTGAACTGCATCATCGGCGTTGGTGATTCCACCGATTCCGATCACCGGAATCGATACCGCGCGACTCACTTTGTAGCACGCCGCCACGCCAACGGGACGAACTGCCGGGCCGGAGAGTCCGCCGGTTTTGTTCGCCAGAACTATGTTTTTCTTTTTCGTGTCGATCACCATGCCGATCAGCGTATTGATACAACTCACTGCATCCGCTCCGCCTTGTTCCGCCGCTTTTGCGATTGCTGCGATGTCGGTAACGTTTGGTGAGAGCTTGATAATCAACGGTTTTTCCGTGAACTTGCGCATCTTTGACGTGATCGATTCAACCATGACCGGATCGGTTCCGAAGGCCAGCGCGCCGTGTTTCACGTTCGGGCAGGAGAGATTGATTTCGTATCCCCACACCGTGTCGATTCCTTCGAGACGACGGATCACTTCGCAGTAGTCCTCTTCGGTGGTTCCCGAAACATTGGGAATGATCGCCGTATTTTTTGAAGCGAGATCTTTGAGGTAGGGAAGTTTTTCCGTGATAAACCGTTCGATCCCCACGTTGGCAAGACCGATTGCGTTGAGCATTCCCGACGGTGTTTCCACGATTCGCGGGGTTGGATTTCCACGACGCGGCTCCAGCGAAATCGCCTTTGTGTAGATCGCACCGATCTGTTCGAGATCGCACAGTTCCGCGTACTCTTCGCCATAGCCGAATGTTCCCGAAGCAACGCCCACGGGATTTTTCAGCGTCCGTGATCCAATTTTCAGACTTAGTTCCATTTGATTACCTCACTCTTGAAAATTGGTCCCTCTTTACAAACGCGCGCCAGACCTGATTCGGTTTTTGTTTCGCAGACACATCCCATGCACGCGCCGATTCCGCACGCCATAAGCTCTTCCATGGAAACTTCGCAGTCGATACCGTTCTGTTCTGCAAAGTGGTGACACGCTCGAAGCATCGGCGTTGGTCCACATGAAATGATAACTGACTCTTTGATCTGAGATTCAGGTAAGGTAGAAAGATATTGAACCACGTTCCCGTTGAATCCTTCCGAACCGTTGTCGGTGCAGAGAACCGCATCGAGATTTTCCCAAAGTGAACGGTCAGGAACCAGTTCGGTGGATCTGAATCCGGTTACGAACGTTACTTTCTTGCCCGCTTTGGTCGTCTCTTTTGCGGCGAACAGAATTGGCCCAAGGCCGACGCCGCCCGCAACGGCGATAATTGGCGAATCGGTGTCGATGGTAAATGCATTTCCCAATGGCGCAATGATTTTCACTGAATCCCCCGCTTTTTTCTCCGTGAGAAGCTTGGTCGAAGTTCCGCGAACCTGATAGATCATCGACGCTTCCTGTTTTGCCGAATCAAAGCCTGAAAAGGCGAAGGGGCGGCGAAGCATCGGCGCGGTTGAATCGTTTACTTTCAGTTCGAGGAAATTCCCCGGAACCGGTTCGCCCCATGAAGATTCCCATGCGAACGTTAGTTCGTAGAAATCAGGGGAGATTTGTTGGTTTGCAACTACCGTTGTGGTCACCGTTTTCATCAATTTCTCCTTGGATTTAACAGGGCAAAAATAGTTTCCGCAAATCACATCTGCCTGCATAAAGAAGTAGGCAGAATCTGAATGAAGCGGTACTATTGCGCAGTAACAACAATTAACGGGGGGGGAAGTATGAGTAATGAATTATTGGAGTGGAGTGATGATCTCTTAACGGGGAATGGAAAAGTTGATTCGCAGCATAAGTTTTTTTCGTGGTACCTGAGTAGTAACATGAATTATTGGGGTGGAGTGATGATCTCGTAACGGAAAACTCACAGGTTGATTCGCAGCATCAATTATTATTTGCACTTTTCGATAAAATAGATGCTGAGTTAGATCTGTCGGATATTCCCGCGATTTTGGCGGAGATTGTTCATTATGTGGCGACTCATTTTTCAGATGAAGAAAGAATTATGGAAATGGAAGAGTACGCGGATTTTGAAATGCATAAAGAATCCCGATTACCCAGATAGAGCAGGAAGTCAATTCGGCGTGAGACCAAAAAGACTCAAGCTAAAAGACTCAAGCTAAAAGACT
>DYSA01000249.1 GCA_020726425.1 Fibrobacter succinogenes
GAAAATCGCGTTACCGGTGAACTAATCGGCCGAGTCGTTGATATCACACAAAAAGGAATATTGCTGATAAACCGCGATGCCTTTGAAAACAAATCAGAAATTCCCGTGCGCATTGAACTGGGCGATGAACTCTTTGCGAAAATGCACGGTCACTTGGAACTGAACATTCAGTGTCGGTGGAGCAAAAAGGATATCAATCCAGAATATTACGTCAATGGATTTGAATTTACCAATCAGTCTAAAGAGCAAGAATCGGTGATTCAGAAACTCATCGATCTGATCGGTTTTATAGACTGACGAATAAATCAGAGAGAACCGTTGAAAGGGTACGCAGTAATGCGTGCCCTTTCGTATTTTCTGAACATAAAAAATATTCAGGGAGAGTCGTGTGAAACGTGATGTAGTAGTAGTGGGTGGCGGATTCGCCGGTGTATTTGCAGCAGCGAAAGCCGCTCTCGATGGAGCTTCGACGATTTTGATCGAAAAGAATCCCGAAATTATCAGTTGGTTTGCCGAAAGTTCCAGCGCAGAACTTTTGACCAACAATTCACAACGGCTTCGCTTGCAGAGCAAAATCAGTAAAGGCGCGGATTTCATGGAAACACCGCTCAAACACTTTTCGCCGAATAAGTTGCTCATCCAGCTCGAAGGCATCGGGATTCCGGTGAAAATCATTACGGAAGAGTTTGTCTATCCCATGGAAAAGTGTCGCAGTGCGGCGGATAAATTCCGCAACTGGCTGATCAACTGTGGCGTTCAGATTATTGTCGATGCCACGGCTACGGCGATCAATCGCGAAAATGGCGTGATCACGGGGGTTACTTTCGATCAACATGGAAAAACGACCGTTGTCGAGAGTTCTGCGGTGATTCTCGCTACGGGCGGATCGACTTCAGGCTACGACATTGCCCGGTCTGTGGATCACGTAGTCGGAGAAATTACTCCATCACAAGTGCCACTAAAAATCGCCGGTTCGCCTATCGAAAAGATCACCGGAACAACACTTCCCGACGCGCGAATCTATCTCTGGCACGATGGCAAGAAAAAAGCCGATGCCCGCGGCGTGGTGAAAGTGATTCCCGGGGGAATCGACGGCGGCGCAGTTCTCGATCTGAGCACTTCGGTTTTGGAATCAAGTGAATCCTGTTCGCTTACCATTGACCTTCTCCCTTCGGTGGACGAAGGAGCGTTTGACAAAGACCTTACCAATCTGATCAACGAACGGGGATCTGACACGATCCTCGAACTTCTGGGGAAATTCATCCCGAAAAAAGTAGCCGATGTAGTTCTCGAATCGGCGGATATTCCCAATCGAACCACCGGAGCAACCCTGACGGGAAAACAGCGCAAAGCTCTTCGAGGAAACCTGTTTCGCATGGAACTCAACTTGGCAGGAACATTCGAAATCGAAAAAGCAGCAGCGATCTCCGGCGGCTGTGACCTTTCGGCGATCAATCGCGACACTATGGAATCGTATGTTGCTTCGGGACTTTTCCTCGCCGGCGACCTTCTTGATATCACCGCTCGATGGGGTGGGTATTCAATGCAGTGTGCTATTTCGACGGGCCGTTGCGCTGGACAGCACGCCGTGCTTTCGGCGAAAGGGTTGTAAGTGAAACGAATCATCGCCTACTTTACTGGCACGGGAAATTCGCTGGCAATTGCAAAATCGCTGGCGGAAAAACTCGATGCGGAGTTGATCTCAATTGCTCAGATTGTAAAGGCCGGTGCTCTTCTTAACGCCGACGAAATCGGCATCGTGGTTCCGGTGTACATGTACCGAGCTCCTCACATTGTACTGCAAATGCTCGACCTGATCGGGAAAACGACCTACCTTTTTGCGGTGGCGACCAACGGGGGCGGAATGGGCGTGGTGTTTGAACAGATCAACTCCCACCTGAACAAAAACGGAAAGCAACTCGATCTCGGTGTTGAAATTCACATGCCGGATAACTACCTTCCTTTTGGCGGTGCCATGGCGGAAGAAAAACAGCAGAAACTTTTCGCCGATGCGGATCAAGCGATCGAACGAATCATCGCTTCCGTTACTTTCCGCGAATCAAAGATCGATTGTACGACGAACTGGTTTTCGCGAAAAATCATTCCGGGAATCTTTTTCTGGATGGGATATCTCCAAGTTAAATCTATGGACAAATCCTTTAAAGTGAATGACCTTTGCACAGGGTGTGGAATCTGCGCAAAGATCTGCCCCGTGGACAATATTACCATGAATAACACGCGCCCCCAATGGAACCACTCTTGCGAACAGTGTTTCGCCTGTATTCAGTGGTGCCCTTCGGAGTCGATCGAATTTGGCAAACTCTCCAAAGGGAAAAAACGGTACCATCACCGGGCCGTGACATTAAAAGATATGATGAATCAGGCAGGGAGATAGGCTTCGTGTCACAGATTTTCAGGCCAAAGGAGATGCAATGCCCACAATTCTTAGAATCGGCAAATATCGTTTTTTCTTTTATAGCAATGAATTTGGCGAACCTCCTCATATACACGTACAATGTGATGACCAGTTGGCAAAATTCTGGATTGAACCAATCGCACTTGCACATTCGGTTCGAGTTTCAGCACAGGATCTTCGCAAGATTGAAGTAATCGTTATTGAGAATCAATCAAAATTCATGGAGGCGTGGAATGAATTCTTTGGTACAAAATGATCCATTATTGTTCAAAATGGATATTTCCGATGATGAATTGGTCGTGTATTTAAAAGATGGGCGAGTTTTACATGTTCCCCTGATTTGGTATCCATCCCTCGAGCGGGCATCTGTTGAACAGCGCAAAAATTACCAGATTCTCGGCGATGGTGAAGGTCTTTACTGGCCTGACTTGGATGAAGATTTGAGTGTGAAAGGGTTCTTTCAAGGGATCTCACTGCAAAATAGAGTCGCATAATTTTTACTGTAGCTACAATAGAGGTACCGCAATGCTTACCGGAATCGACACGATAATCTTTGACCTCGGCGGCGTGATCCTCGACATCTCCCCTGCTGAAACGGAATCGCGATTTGAAAAACTGGGAATCGCCGTGACTCGGGAACTGTTTCACGTGACACCGGAGATGAACCCTTTCACCATGCTCGAAAAAGGTGAAATCGATGAACACGAGTTTTATAGCGGCGTTCGCAAAACCTACAATCGCGAACTCACGGATGAACAAATTTTCCACGCTTGGGATGGAATGCTTCTCGGCTGGACCCCCGAACGAATTGATCTGATCCGCCGACTTCGCTCCCATTTCCGGATTCTTCTTCTGAGCAATACCAATCGCGTTCACTACGAATCATATACGAACTCATTCCGCAAAGAGTTTGGATTCGCGTTCGAAGAGTTGTTCGACGAACTCTATGTATCTCACGAAATGGGGTGTCGCAAACCACATCGTGATATCTACGAAAAACTGATTGCCGAAAGTGGCATAGTTCCGGATCGAGCGATCTTTATCGACGACACGCTGATCAATGTCAATTCGGCTCGCGAATCGGGAATCCGCGCGTATCATCTCACCGGTGGCGAAGATATCCGGGACATTTTGCGCTACTGAGTTTCAAAGGTTGCAATTCACGGGATTGTTTTCTATAATAAGCAAAACAATTTCAGGGGGAACTAATGAAACTATCGCCGATGGGAATCTCATTTTTATCAGCATTTCTCTTATCAACAACGACTTTTGCCGAAGAGATCACCGAAGATCACCTCGAAGATCTCTTTTCTGATTCTGCAACCGAAACTCCAGAAGGGTATCTTCACACCTTGGGCTTTGTTCTGTTCGATAAAAACGAATCAAAATTCAATACCGCCAACGACACGATTATTTCCGAAGTTGCCGCGTTGGTTTTGGCTGACCCACGGATGAAAATCGAACTGAGTGGTCATACTGACAACGGCGGTTCTGATGAACTCAACGAAAAGCTCGCTCAAGCGCGGGCCGAAACAGTTCGCACGGTTCTCATTGAAAAAGGCATCGCCGCGGATCGCATTACCGCAATAAGTTATGGCAAAGATCGCCCACTGGCAGACAACGATTCCGAAGAGGGAAAAGTGCTCAATCGCCAAGTGACAATCTGGGGTATTATCAAGTAGCCCAACCTGCCCTACTGTCTTAGTAAAAGGAGTCGAAAAGGTACCGCTTTTCGGCTCCTTTTTCGCTTCGGTGCCGATCATCGACGAGGATTTTGCCGCCGTGTCGCCGAACGGAAGAGCCAATAAACCTTCTTCCGAATAGACGCAACACTTTTTGCAACGCTGGATTCACTTTTGAACCTGCTTTGTTCACTT
>DYSA01000250.1 GCA_020726425.1 Fibrobacter succinogenes
CAGGGCAGAAAACCAACGTTGGATGCAACCAGCGTTGAGCAGTTTGAAATACTACAGTGGAATGGACAGGCTTACACTGGCAACAGAAACCATTTTAAAGTGTGTTGGAAGTGAATTTCTGATTAATTTTGATCGCGATGATTGTTCGATTATTTGCGCATGACTACTTAAAAAGATTCGTTTTCAGTGAAAGCGCGATGAAACTTGCTCTCAGAGATGTTTCAGAATAACCTATTTTACAATTATATAAATCAAATTAAAGGAACTTTCATGAGAAGCGCTCTCCTTCAGTACGATCAATCAATTGTCGATACACTTATGGATATCTACAAAAAACTTGATCCGGCAGTTCAAAAAACGGTTGATCTCTTAGCTGTGATTTATCAAGAAGTGGCTTATTACGATATTCAAACCATGCTCAACAATCTGAAAATAAAACTGCCACAATCGCCCTTGGTCGTTTTGGAAGAGTTGGTAAAATCGCAACTGATTATCAAATATCGCGGAGGCTATCGAATTGCACCGATGATCGCCGAAACCCTCTTTGAACAGTTAAGTAAACGTCCTGATTTTGCCACTGTTTTAACAGAATATATTAAAAGAATGCCTCGTCCTAACCGTGAACTGCACGACCTCGTGAATTTCAGAATTGGACTCTATACCAAAAACGGCAAAAAGCAGGGGGACTTTGGGGAAAATCTTTTCGGACGGTTTTCAAACAACGCCTGCCCAGCGGCGGTGTCGCTGTTTTGTACGCCCTATTCCAAAGAACGACTGAACTTGATTCAGCACAGTGAAACCAAAAAAGTCGTCAGCCACAATATTATTTCTCACTATCTGATTAATGGTTTACCGGACTCCGAAGGTATTGTTCGGGAACAATATGCGATACGAATAAAACAGAAAGATCTCACCCTAACCGATGTTGATATGAACATCTATTTGGGGTTAATTGACCCGAAGTTTGTCGATCCGAAAACGCCAAAGATCAGTGAATATGCTCGTTTGATGGTCGAATCGGTGATCGCGGGAGATTGGAAATCGGCACCGCAAAAGTTGATAGAGTATAAAAGAACTCTTTCCTCTGAAACCACCTATCTATTGTCTTTACAACTTTTTTTCGAGTCTATTTTGTATCTGAAAAACAACGATACAAAGGAACTCGAATCACTGGTGAAATTTTTCCGCATGAGTGAACCGACGATTCCTCTTCACGGAATGTTTGAACCTCTTGTGGAACTCATTTCGGTGACTTCGGGCCAAAAAACGATTCGCAATGTGAATACTACTTCGATGGATCCGTCTCAATCGTGGTCGATTTTTGGCGCATTCGTGAGACTTCTCTGTAGCTATTGGCTTGATCTTCCGGGCCACGAAGATCGTGTGGAATCATTTTTGTTTGAATTGAAAAATCAACCGGTTATTCCTTTTTTCACCGATCAGATCAAACTGATGGAAACCGGTGAAGGACTCGCTGCGGCTCTTCCGCGGGTTGAACGGTGGATGGGAACGGTCACATCGCTCTTGGAACTTATCAAAAATGAAGGAACGACTGCCAAAAATGAACGGCTCTATTGGAGACTCAATCTGAGAATTGGTCAATCGATGGAGTTTAAACCGGTACTTCAGAAACGGGGGAAAAATGGTCAGTGGAGTAAGGGCCGTGCCGTTTCGAGTTACTACGAACTGAGCCAGAACTTTGATTCAATCGATTGCCTTCCGCGCGACCGTGAACTGGCGATTCACTGGAAAGCCATGGACGATGACCGTTGGAATCGCGATCGACAAAACCGAACCCTTCGCGAACTGATGAAAGATATGATCGGTCATCCACGAATTTTTGATACTATCACGGATAAACAGTTGACCATTGTGGAAGAACCGCTTTCAATCGTCACCGAAAAGAAAAACGGTACAATTAGAGTAACGCTCAAGCCGGCAGTTCCCGAATCCCACGGAATCGCCTTTGCCCGTAAAAAGAATGTCATTTCCGTCTCCTTTGCCACGGATTCGCAAATGAACGTGGCCCGTCTTCTCGAAAATGGACTGAACATTCCCGCCACACAGAGTGCTCGCGCGTCGGAACTGTTCACGGCTCTGGGGGAAACCTTTACTATTGAAGGGGAAACGGATGTTCTCGGCGAAGATCTTCCCCTTTTCGAAGGGCGTTCGGAACCGCAGTTTTTCGTGGAACCGTTTGAAACAGGCGTGCAGTTCCGACTTCGCGCAGTTCCGTGCGATTCGGCGATCTCCTTTGTTCCCGGTCGAGGCAAGACGGAGTTTATCGGTTTGGACAGCATGACTTCGGTGCTGGTGAAACGAAATTTCTCCGGCGAAAAAGAGAAATCCGATATGCTCATTGAATCAATCCCGCTTCTTCGCGAACAGTTCAACGACGATCTTCACTGGCCGATTCCCGACCCTATCGACGCGCTCGATGTTCTTGAAATGATTAAAAATCACCCCACGCGACCGATACTCAACTGGCCAAAAGGGGAATCGCTGATCATCCGAAAATCGCTCGCTGCGGACTCGATTTTCCGCAGTGTCGAACGAAAACAGGAGTGGTTCGAACTGGGCGGATCAATCGAAATTGAAAAGAATCTCGTCTTATCACTCAAGACGTTAATCGCGCTTTCCAAGGAGAGTGAATCGCGATTTGTAAAAATGGCAAACGGCGAATATCTCGCCCTGACAAAAACGCTCAAACAGGAACTGGACACGCTCGCCGCGCTAGTCACTCCCGCAAAAGGGGACACGGTAAAACTTCACCCGCTGGCACTGATCGCCATGGCGGATTCGTATATCGGCGAACAGTTCGAATCGTCCCGCGAATGGATTGCTCGGTTCCGGGCCAACCATGAAAAAAAGTACACCCTTCCCAAGGGATTGAAAGTGGATCTTCGCGATTATCAGCGCGATGGTTTCCAGTGGCTCATGCGTCTTGGCGAATCGCAGGCCGGAGCACTCTTAGCCGACGACATGGGGCTGGGGAAAACGGTTCAGGCGATCGCACTCTTGGTGGCTCGCAAAAAGGAAGGGCCGGCGCTCGTGATCGCTCCGGCGTCGCTGGGGTTCAACTGGGCCGACGAGATTCGCCGGTTCGCGCCGAATCTTAAGCCACAGATTTTGGGAACCGAGAACCGGGAAGAGCAGATTTCCAAACTCTCCGGCGGCGATATTTTGATCACCACCTACGGACTTGTTCAGAGAAATCCTGAACTGTTCATGAAATCGGAATGGAACACCATGATTCTCGACGAAGCGCAGGCGGTGAAAAACACTTCGGCGAAACGGACTCAGATTATCAAAGAGATTCCGCGAAAATTCACCTTGATCACCACGGGAACGCCGGTGGAAAATCACCTCGGCGAACTCTGGAATCTCTTCGACATAATTCTTCCCGGATTCCTCGGATCGGCGGGACATTTCCGCGATTCGTTCCAGCTTCCGATAGAACGATACGAAAACAAACAGGCGCGCCAACGACTCAAGCGGTTGATTTCCCCGTTTATTCTTCGCCGAACCAAAGAAGAAGTGCTCACGGAACTGCCGCCGAAAACCGAAATCAATCTCACCGTCGAACTGGGCGCAAAAGAGATGGCGTTCTACGAAGCTCTTCGGCAGGAGGCGATCGACAAGCTGGCAAATCCAACCAAAGAAGAGGATCAGCGGTTCCAGGTTCTGGCGGAAATCACGAAGCTTCGCCAAGCATGCCTTTCACCAAAACTGATCGATAAAACAAGCACGCTGGACTCGGCAAAAATCGAAGTTCTCACGGAAAAAGTTGAAGAACTCATCGAAGGAAACCATCAGGCGCTGGTGTTCAGCCAGTTCACGGGATTCCTCAAGATGATCGCCAACGCGTTGGATAGTAAGAAGATTCCCTATTTCTATCTCGATGGATCGACGCCGGCGAAAGATCGCGGCGATCTGGTGAATCAGTTCCAAAACGGCGACCGTCCGATTTTCCTGATCAGTCTCAAGGCGGGCGGATCGGGGCTCAATCTCACCAACGCGGATTACGTGTTCCACATGGATCCGTGGTGGAATCCCGCCGTGGAAGATCAAGCGTCAGATCGCGCTCACCGAATCGGGCAGGAACGTCCGGTCACGGTCTATCGTTTGATCGCCGCCGGTTCAATCGAAGAGAAAATCATTGGGTTGCATCAAGAAAAACGGGGCCTCGCCGAAGCACTCTTGTCCGACAGCGCCACTTCGCTGAAACTCAATACTACCGAATTGATCGATATTATTTCGAAACGGTAGAGACGATACGAATGGGGG
>DYSA01000251.1 GCA_020726425.1 Fibrobacter succinogenes
AATTGGTTGGTTTGCCGTCCGGCGATCGAATTTCCAGCGGAAATTGGTTGGTTTGTCGTCCGGCGATCGAATTTCCAGCGGAAATTGGTTGGTTTGACGTCCGGCGATCGAATTTCCAGCGGAAATTGGTTGGTTTGACAGCTAACGGGAATCAATTGAATGGTTCGCTCTGCTGAATTAGCTCTGCGCCGTTCGTGAACGTGGATCTTTTAAACTCTCCGGCAGAAATCACAGAGAATGGTTTTATGCAGTGAAGCTGATTGTATGAAAATCGGTTTCTGTTGCAGGATGTGCTTGTCTGTTGTGTAGGATGATAAAGAACCATTCGTTGCAAATTGTGATGCTTGGAACAATTCCAATATATTATACCAAATTATCATTTGCCAAGATTTCTTTTTGAATCGAGAAAATTGGTGTATTATATAAAGTAGAACTATGATTCGTAGAGTGTTGAGGATGCAGTAGTACCGAATTATCAGAACTTGTATGTTGAGTGGAAAATGTTTCGTTGGTATTGCGCCGGTGTGAATGAATGGTACTTCGTGAATGGTCGGTGAGCTTGTTGAACCGTCTTGCACAGATGGTCCTTCGACAAACGTGGGGAGCAGAATCACACTCATTTACCGCGCAGCAATACACATCAAAATTTCTGCTGCGAAGTAAGAAACGATGGCTTTTTCTCAAGAATAGATATTCTTTCAACAAAAAAAGGACGACCCGTTTGGATCGTCCTACCAAGTTTATGCTGATTGATTCTGGTAGGTTGATCTCCCTGTGGCTAGTTCGTAAAGATATTCCGGTGAAATATCAAACCCGCACACCCAAGCAAGAGTTGGCCATGAATCGAGATAAAATTTTTGGAACTCGTCAACAGTTCTTATTGGTTCTGCAGTACGATATTTAAAAATCATCGCTCGAAGGTCGGCTTCGCCTGATTCGCCATTTGTAAACGTTACTAGGATTCGGAAATCCGCTACATATTCGGCTGATTTAACTCTGATACAATCCATATAATCCTCATTTAGACGAGTGGCTGAATTTTATGGAACTCTTTTGATTCCCACATTTCAAGCAGTTCATCACGATGAAGTTCTGCCCATTCCTCAACAAGTCCGCGTACTTTTGCAGGAAGCATTCCGGCAGAGATATTTAGATTGTGGATATTTATACTTGCACGATACTCATTGTATTGAACATGAAAATGTGGAGGATTATGTTCATCGAAGTACATTGAAATGATAATTCCTAAAAACGGGAAATTTCTGGCATGATAATTCTCCTCCATCATGAAAAAAGGCGATCACAAGGATCGCCATTACGAATTCTTATCTCTCAAAAACAATCTGACCATTCAAAATGGTGAATAGCACTTCACCGGTGAGACTTTCCCCAGCAAAAGCCGAATTTCTTCCTTTGGAATGGAACTGCATGGTGTCCACGGGCCACACTTTTTCCGGATCAATGATCGCGATATCCGCAGAACTACCGACACTCAGCGTTCCACCGTTTACCGCGAGAATATCGCAGGGGGTGGTGGAGAGACGACGGATCAGTTCCATTGGAGACAGATGGCCCAGTTTTACCAGTGCCGTAATCGAAGCGGCAAGGGTTGTTTCCAGTCCCGATGCTCCGTTGCGACAGTGGTCAAATTCACCAGACTTATCTTCGATGGTGTGCGGCGAATGGTCGCTGGCAATTACATCGAGCGTTCCATCGACAAGTGCCTCGATAATCGCTTGACGATCTGCTTCCTGCCGAAGGGGCGGGTTCAGTTTGCGGTTTGCGATATATCCCTGAAGATCCTCTTCGGTGTAGGTAAAGTAGTGAGGAGCCGTTTCGGCGGTCACCGCTATTCCCTGCTGTTTCGCCAAACGGATCTGATCCACGGCACCTTTTGTTGACACATGAGTAATGTGCAGTTTTGCACCCGTATACGCCGCAAGAGCGATATTGCGAGCTACATCGATATCTTCCGCCACTGAAGGTGATCCCGGAAGTCCCATCCACGACGAAAGCGAACTTTCGTTCATGGCACCTTTGCCCGAAAGCATGGTGTCTTCGCAGTGAGCGAAATAGGGAAGGTCAAAGTTGCGGGCGTAGTTCATGATATTTTTGATCATCGCCGTGTGAGTCACCGGTTTTCCCGAACCAGCCACCGCGTGAGCACCCGCTTCGAGCATTTCTCCAAACGGAGCAAGCTCTTCGCCGGCGAGTCGCACCGTTGCCGCTCCCAGAGGATAGACACGACAGGGTGATTTTTCAGATCGATAACAGATGTAGCGAATTTTCGCCTGCGAGTCTGTCACCGGATCCGTGTCAGGCATGGCGGCGATTCCCGTGAATCCTCCCGCAGCGGCGGCGGCGGTTCCCGAATCGATGGTCTCTTTGTCTTCACGGCCCGGTTCGCGAAGGTGAACATTCAGATCGAGAAGGCCCGGAACAACCCAATTGCCCTTTGCATCGATTGTTCGCTCTGCAGAAAAGTCCGCCGGGATTGTTCCCACTGCGACGATTTTTCCGTCCGCGATGGCGATCGATCCGGTTTCATCGCGATTGGTCGAAGGATCAATGATCCGGCCATTTTCGATGAGAATGTTTTTGAAATCTGCTGTATAGGAAAAGATAGTTCCTTTTTTCACTGTTCGCCTCCGCCAAGAAGATAGAGTACGGCCATGCGCGTTGCCACGCCGTTTGTTACCTGATCGAGAATCACTGATCGTTCGCAGTCCGCCACTTCGGACTCTAGTTCCACGCCGCGGTTGATCGGGCCCGGGTGCATGATCAGTGCATCATCACGCATGAGATTCATTTTGTCGCGGTCGATTCCGTAGTAGGTGCGATATTCGCGAACCGACGGGAAAAGACCGTGAGTCTGCCGTTCCAGTTGTGGGCGAAGGAGCATCACCACATCGGCATCGGAAATGGCATCGTTCAGTTTCGTGGTTACTTTTACGCCGAGCGATTCGGTGTGTTGCGGAAGAAGGGTTGTGGGAGCGCAGAGTGTTACGTCCATCCCCATGGTTTTCATTCCCCACGCATTTGACCGAGCCACGCGGGAGTGAAGAATGTCGCCGACAATCGCCACTTTAAGCCCTTCCAGTTTGCCCAACCGCTGACGAATGGTCATCATATCCAAAAGAGCTTGTGTTGGATGTTCGTGGTATCCGTCACCGGCGTTGATAATCGTTGCATCGGTGCATTCGGTGAGAAATTTTGGAACTCCCGCAGATCCGTGGCGAACCACCACCATGTCGATTTTCATCGCTTCGATATTCTGAATGGTATCGCGAAGCGTTTCGCCTTTTGACACTGACGATCCGGAAGTAGAGAAGTTCAATGGCGAAGCGGAGAGTCGTTTTTCTGCCATTTCGAAAGAGATACGGGTACGAGTGGAGTTTTCATAGAAGAAATTAACCACCGTTTTTCCCCGAAGGGTGGGAACCGTTTTAATATCGCGATTCAGCACTTCGGCAAAGTGATCCGCCGAGTCGAGAATTGCGGTGATATCTTCGCGGGACACATCTTTCAGGCCCAGAAGATGTTTAATTTGAAGAGACATCAGTGAACCTCTTTTTCCATAAGCCAAAGTGAACTATCGCCATCGATCTCTTCGACGTGAAGAGATACTATTTGATTGCTATCGGTGGTCATTTTTTTCCCTACATAGTCAGCCCGAATCGGTAACTGGCGATGACCACGATCTACGAGCACCATAAGTTGTACTGTTTCTGGACGACCGAGATCGAACACTGCATCTAGAGCGGCACGTACGGTTCGGCCTGTGTAGAGCACATCGTCGATGAGAATTATTTTTTTCCCCGTGAGATCAAACTGCACATCAGTCACTTTCGGTTCTGGTTGCTTTTTACCAGAGCGATAATCATCGCGATAGAATGTACTGTCGAGGATTCCCAGAGGGATGGTAACGCCTTCGATTTCAGCAATATTTTTTTGAATCTCTTTGGCGAGAAAAACGCCGCGACTCTGCATTCCGATAATGGCCAGTGAATCGAGATCGCCATTTTTTTCAAGAATCTGGTGAGAAATTCGCATCAGAATCCGACTGATTGCTTCGCTGTCGAGAAGTTGTCGAACTGGTTTCATCGTTCCTCCTTTTTGTATTCGCCCAAAAATAGTTTCATGCAGGGGAAATTTGAGAGTCCAGAGAAGGAAATCAGTGGGGAAAACTCTGTTTACTTTCTCGTATTAGTTGCTTCCGTCGCGTCATGTCCGCCCTGAGTCTCCGGCCTCAATTCCAATTGCAAATGTAAA
>DYSA01000252.1 GCA_020726425.1 Fibrobacter succinogenes
CACGGAAAAGGGTTTGCCGTGGTGGCTGATGAGGTTCGCACCCTTGCGAATCGAAGTGCGAAGGCGGCGCAGGAAACGACATAACTTCTTGAAAAATCAAATGAAAAAGTTCTTCACGGTGAATCTATCGCGCGAGATGTGGTGGTTCTTCTGGATGAAATTCGCGCTGGCATTTCATCGGCGGCTGAACGGATTGATGCAATTGCAACGGCCTCGCAGATGCAAGCACAGGGAGTTTCACAAATCACGATGGGTGTTCAAGAATTGGATCATGTGACTCAGCAAAATGCAGCTCATGCCGAAGAGAGCGCCGCATCTTCGGAAGAGCTCTCGTCGCAATCGATGGAGTTACAGTATCTAGTTCAGCAGTTCTGTCTTCACTCCGAAAATGATTCACCGAAACGGAGTAAATCAGGTCAAAAGCAATTGTCATACTGATTTTATAACTGCTCGATACATGAGACGGGGCTTCCAACTCGATCTGTTTTGGATGCCCCGTTTTTTATTGGTCGCGAAATGAGCGAAGTGATGGAACTTCACACATCCACTGATTTTCACTGATCTGTTCAAACCGAATTTCTGCGCCGGTGAACATTCGCATGATCTCCGCATTTGTTGTGGCGTGAAGGGTCGGTTTTGGGCAAGTGAATTTTCCGCCATTGCCCAAGAGAAGAGGAATCATCAACTGATCCGTAAGGTGTGAATCGACAGCTACTCCTGATGTTATATACTCTTTAGCTTTGAGAGCGACCACTCGAGCGGTTATATTTGGCGGCGTTTCTCGTTTGCCAAATCCCGTGAACACCTGTGAAATTTCATCGCGATTCACCGTCACCGTTACCGAGTTTCCCGGACCAACTGCGAAAGGGGAGTGGTTGGTCAGTTCGATCGAAGGAATAATGGCGCGAAGTTCTTCGTTTTGTACGGTCGCAATATTCTGTTGTTTCTTGATTAACACCGTTTCGCCAACGATTGATCGAATTGGCGAAAGATCAGTAAGATTGAGAAAGTTCGGCCGAGATGGATCTAACGAAATTTCGATTTCTCCGCCACCTTGAGGGTAGTAACCGTAGCGGTTGAGAAGCATCGATGTTGAAACTCCCACAGAACGAAGTGTTCCCAAAAAAGAACGATCTACAAACTCTGCCGGAGGTGCCATGAGGTTGTGGGTTCCTCCGCGGATCGTTAAATGTGATGGTTCTGAAGCGATCATCAGCGCGGGAAAGATCGTTTGAAAAACCAAGAAGCAACTTCCCGCAGTTCCCGTATCAAAGAGGTAGTTTCCGGCAGTAATAGTGGATGGTGAAAATGAGATCTTTCCAGAACCGAGATAGTCTCCTGTGAGTTCTCCATTGCAAACAGTTGCCGCCGCTCGAACAGATGTAAGGTGTTGATTCTTTAGGCCGGGTGATTTGCGTTTCCCCCTGATCGAATGGATCGAAATGGGGGTTTGAGTTATCATTGAAAGGGCGAGTGAACTTCGAAGAATCTGCCCACCACCTTCACCCTGAGAACCATTAATTGTGATATGGGCCATTTTCGATAATCCCTTTGAAAATTTTTACGGTATTGATAGCGCGTTTTCAATATAGCAAAGGGGGGCTGTTGGTAGATATGAAGTTGAAAAATTAGTCGTGTATTCACAACTGTCTCTAAATAAGCGATTGGAAAAGTAATTTATTCTCAATTCTGAAATCTTAGAACCGAAATAGCTGATTTTGCACTCTGATGAAAAGGAGTTTGTCTATCAAAAAAGTTCGTATATCTCCGCGATTTATATCTCTGTTCTCGGAAAGTGTGATATGAACGCAGTTTGAACCACTCTGTTTATAAAAATTGAAGCAAAAATGTTTGGTGGGCTACGTTATCTGTAAGCATTTACTATCGCGTGAGTAATGTTGTTAACAATGTTTTTGGTAAATAATTATCGAGGTTCTGTTCTCAAAAGTAAATCATTTTTGTGAAAATTGGAGGGAATAGTGTATATTTGAAGTGAGTAATCTATGGAATTAGTTTAAGACATGGGAAACAGGAAATGTCCAAGCGAGAATTTTCAATCTATTTACACCTCAATTATCGCGAAATGTTGGCGGATTATTATGAATTTCGTCGGTCCCAAGGAAAATATTCACACCGTCAGTTTCTTGGCGATGCGGATATCAAAGGGTCTGCGTTTCTCACGAAAGTGATCAATGGAAAACAGAAAGTATCACTGAAGCTTGCGCCGAATATCGCTCAAGCAATGGGGCTCTCAAAAGGTGAAATATCCTATCTCACCACCATGATCCGCTTTTGCAACGAAGATCGCAGCGAACTTCGTGCAGAGTATTTAAACACAATGCTCCAAAAGCGAAGCAAGTTTCCCGATATGAAACTAGCTGACAAAAAACTCAAGTTTTATCAAAAATGGTACTATCCGGTTATTCGTGAACTCGCGCCTCTTATCGATTTTCAGGAAGATTATCACCTTCTGGGAAGAATGGTTATTCCTCGGCTCAATGGCGATCAAGCGTTTGGCGCGATCCGTTTCTTAGTTGAAAATGGATTTCTTCGCAAAACCGACGATAATCGGTATGTGCAGGTTGATCCAATCCTCTCAACTGGTGACGAAGTAATTTCAACATTTGTAGCAAATTATCACAAGAACAATCTCGAACTCAACGTGGATGACGTGGATCGTTTTGCACCAGAATTTCGAGATATCTCTTCGTTAGTTATGGCGGTGTCTGAAGAAAATTACGGTCGCTTAAAGGATGAAATTCGTCTCTTCCGCAAACGTCTTCTTGCAATGTCTGCAGAGCCGCAAGAACAAACGAAAGTCTGTTTTATAGGACTTCAGCTGGTGCCACGGACACGGAATCTGTCAGAGCTTCACGATGAAGACACGGAGGTTAACGATGAAGAATAAAATTTTATTTGCCTGTGTTTCAGCGGCTTTACTCGTTTCGTGTGGGAAATCTCCCGATGTTGCCGGTGGTGTTGAAACCGGAAATGGAATCATGGCAGGGATTGTTGCTTCTTCAACTGGTGTCGGTGATTCTGTTGAAGTTATGCTTGTGCCTGAAACATTTAAACCAATCGATTCTACACTTGATCGATCGCTGATCGACACGACTAATGCGAAAGGTGAATATTCAATCTCTGCTCCTGCGGGGACCTACAATCTCGTCGCGAGATCCGGGGATAAAAAAGAAGTGACAATCGTTCGAAAAGTTGTGGTTACCACATCTCAATCGAATGTGCAAATTCAATTGGAACCGGCTGTGGCTTGTACGATTTCTCTGGGATCGGTTGCGGTGGAATCGGGTGCACTCTGGTTTGTAGGAACTCCTTTTGTAGGAAATTACCAGATTGGTGATTCGGAGATTGTGTTCTCTTCTGTTGCAAAAGTTTCTGCACTTCCGCCAGTATATAAGAGCGATTCCAAAGGTGATGCACTGTTTGCAGAGTCACTTCGGTTTGCAAAGTCGGTTTCGTTAAGAAATAGTGCCGGTTTCCCCGATTATTCGAAGCTGTACTATGATGCTCAAACATCGGTGCTCTGTGCGGGAACAACGTATGATGGATTTTTCACCTATAATGATAATCCTACGGTGAACACGTTCCTGAGCCAAACTCAGCAGGGCAAAGTTCCTCAGTTTAAATCGGGGATTTCTCATATTACCGGAAATTCTAAGGGCTCAGTTTTGATCGCTTCTGGCGAGTTTGTAGTTCAGTATCAAAATGACTCATTTGTTGTTGTTGATTCGGGAAACAATCCGGTAAAAGGGATTGCCATGATCGATTCAAAACCGTTAATTGCGTATAGTGATAGTGTTAAGATTGGTTCATTGTATTATGCTCTTTCTGGTGTAACGTCTATCGCAAGCCGTAATGATTCTGCTTTTGTCGGTACAACTTCTGGAGTGATTCAGATAATTACCGATTCTGCGGTGGGAACAATGTCGGTCGATGGTGCGGTGAATCGGATCTATCCATTGAAAACGGGTAAAATTCTAGTTGTGGTTCCCAAGGGCATTCTTTTGGTGAACAATGGCGTGGTTGAACACGAATGGTCTCAGTTTGTCTCCACTGGTGAAGATTCGCCTGTAGGCATTTCTGAGTCTGGAGATGGTTCTGTTTGGATTGTGACCAAGACAAATCGCGTCTACAATCTCGGAACGGATTTGCAGATCTCTCGGCTACTTGGTTTTGAATCGCTGATTCCATCGCATCCCAAAACGAAGATTAAGGACAATGCCGTTGATTGCGCCAC
>DYSA01000253.1 GCA_020726425.1 Fibrobacter succinogenes
TGGGATTTGGTACAACCGATTCGGCATTACCTCCGGCGATACCACCGATGTCGGCATCGCCGAGAGTGACACCGTATCCTGCATAGTTTGCGCCATTTGCACTAAAGTCCGCTAGAAATGCTGCTGTGTTAGCCCATGTTCCATCGGTTGTGAATGTTGAATTGAGATTTCCATCGTTTACATAGAGTTGTTGCATGAAATTTTTTACGTCAGCAGCACCACCCAAACCCTCTTGAAGGAACCGAGCTGCGAGATAGGCACCGGAGTAATCGGAACTTTGACCATCCCACGATCCTGAGGTTATGCCATCGACTAGGGCCTGAGGATTATTCCCATTTGCCGCAAGATCTGCTTGAACCCGTTCATCGGCACCATGGATCAGTTCTGCCATTCCTTCCATAAACCAAGTGGGAATATTTCTCGTGTCCATAGATGACGCCATGACCGCATGAACCATTTCGTGCGCGATTATTCGGTCTGCATAGAATGGTGCAGTTCCGCCATTTTCATCGGTCACAGGGCTGAAATCATCGACATCAACATTGAGAGATATGTTGATAGCGCGGCCATCGGGTCCGTATTGCCATGCCACATAGGCTGCGGTTCCGCCAGCACCGCCCGATTCTAGTTTGATATCCATTGCTTCGCCTGCATCAGCGGTAATTCCATAATTGTCGGTGACTAACTTTTCGGCTTGAGCCAATCGGGAGTCTTTTAATCCTTTTGTAATATCCTCGGCGTCGTTGGAATTTACTCCTCCGGTGAGAATATTTCGTCCATTGAATGTGGTCACACTGCTGACCCGATCCACCTCTTCGATGATATTGCGAACTTCGAGATTGAGATAGGTGCGTTCCGTATCGGGTAATGTCTCCGAGGCTGACTGGATTGAGAGTTCTCGTCCCCGTTGCAGAAGTTCGTGTATTGAATTGAGCCCCCCTTCGGCAACATTGAGCATTGAAATTCCATCAAGGGTATTTTTTCGAGCCTGCGATGCTCCGCGAACCTGTGAACGGATATTTTCGGAAATGGCGAGACCAGCCGCATCATCGGATGCGCTGTATATTCTCAGTCCGGTTGAAAGCTGGGTCAGCGTCTTGTTCATTGATCGCTGATTGAGTGAGAAAGCGTTCAGCCCGGCGGAGAGTCCCATTGAGTGGTTTATTCTCATTGTGCCCGCCAATACAAAAAACGGATCCCTGACATCACAGGGCATACATCTCCTATTGGTAGTTTCAGCTCGATATACCGGTACTTAAATGAGCTTTAACGAAAAAAAGATCTTTGCAACCACAATGTAAAAGAGATTGCAGTTTTTTGAGGGAAATCGTACTATTCCGGAGAACTCAGCGGAGGAAAATGACCATGGATGCTCTTGACATAGAACTGAATCTACAATCCTCTAACAATGAAATAATCGCAGAAACACTCGCATTTATTGGATTGCGAAACGACATGCGTGATCTTTCGGTAACGATTGGTTTTATTCGTCATGAGGACAGCCTTGTTAAAAGAGCGGCGATCAATGCGACCGTTGCGATAATTCGCCACTCTCTGGTAGAGAACTACAATACTCTTGGTCCAGAAGGAAGAAAGAAACTCGCAGAGATAATTGACTTGATCCACCCAGAAACCGTCCTCGAGTTACTTCGCGAAGCACACAGCAACAATGAACAGATTCGCATTCACAGCTTGATGATTTTGGGACTGTTGCGGCGCCGTGAATCGATTCGGACGGTGATTGAAAAAGATCTCAAAAGCAATAATGTTCGCGTTCGAGCTACTGCTACGCAGGCAATTGGAAATCATCGCGATGCTGGTGAACATCTCATGCTTCTGAAACAACTCAACGATTCGGACTGTCGCGTTCGGGCAAATGCGGTGGAAGCTCTGGAGCAGTATGGCGATCAGAAAGTTGTTTTTTCACTTAAGAGATTGCTCAACGATGGAAATAGCCGCGTTCGGGCTAACGCCTTGAAAGCACTCTATCATTTCGGATTTGAAAGCATTGAAAATGATATTATCACCATGCTCACCGATCGATCACTGAACATGGTCGCTTCGGGATTGTGGCTGGTTGGAGTGTTGGGAATTAATTCCGAAACGGTATTTGAACACTGCAAAGCGTATCAGTACCATCCCGATCCAATGATCAAGCGCAACTATGAACGGGCGCGAGAAATCATGTGCTGGTAAGGATCCTCAAAGTTTTTCAACCCACTCCAAAATCTGAAGAATGCGATGTCGATAGGTGTGCTTATCCGCGATAATCTGTCGATTGCGGACGAGTCGTTCGTATGACAAGTCGGCGGGGGTGAGCTGTTTGATTATTGCAATAAGCGCTTCGGTGGTCGAGAACGTGATCGCGAATATCTCCTTGAAAAATGAATCTCCCAGTGAAAGTGATTCCGATACAGGGATTGTTCCCGAAGCTGCCATGTCGTAAACTCGAGGGCTTATTTGATGAAAGTCTCGTTCTTGTGCGGGGTTTTCCTGCGAAAGATTGAGTCCCATGACACTGAGGTTGTAGAGCTCTTTCGCCGTTTCATCATTCACCCATCCATCGACCACTACCGATTCGGCGATGCTCGGATACTGTTTCCACTCTGGGCCGGCGACGGCGATTTTAAATCCTGTTGCAATTAGTTGTTCAATCACTTCTACTCGATACGGCGTTGGCATTCCCACGAATGCTAAATCGAACTGCTTCTTATCGAACGGAAGAATTGTTGCGTCGGGAATAGAGTCGGCGGCGGTGGGAAGAAAACGGTATGCCGGGCCGAGGAGTGACGTGAGCGGTTCTCGTTGGACGCAACAGTAGAGATCGTAATATGAAGCGTTGTATTTCCAGTGATCAACTTTTCTGAAATCTTCGTAAAACCAGTGAACAGAAGTTATCCCCAAAAGTTTTAACAGTTTTTGTGTATGGACACTGATCGGCGTGAGTGCGCCCACCAGAATGTGAGTCCACTGTTCTTCGAGAGCTTTGCATACCCAGTTTTGATTCCAAATATCCACGGCCATATCGATTGATTGAGGAGCCATCATCGCTTCGATAGTTTTTTGGTAGGCACCGCTATCGACGATTGATATCGATTCTGCAAGAGAATCCATGGTGCGCACGACACTGATCATTACTTCGCGAGCTGCCCCGGATGGCGGAACGAAGACTCCCCATTTGCGTGTTTTCATCAAAACCTCCTCAATGAATTCTAAATATACTCTGTGCGATACCGTCATTCTTAAACCCGATTACCCCGTTAGAGCAGTATGCTCAATTTCTCAGAGTTGGACAGATAGAAACAGGTAAACCAGACAAATTTCAGTAAAAACGTCCGCAGATTACGCAGATTTCGCAGAAAGAAAACAGTTTTTTAATCTGTGGAATCTGCGGAATCTGTGGAAAAAATTCTGTTCACTCCTTCACCTTCTCTATCAGGGAAATCACGTTCATAAATGCTAAACGGCTACAGTTTTCTATGACTGTAGCCGTTTGTGTATCTCTGAAACGGGCTGTTATCGAGCGAACCGAAATGCGCTCCAGTCGTCATCCAGTTGCACCTCTTCGGTTTTGGTGAAATTCATGGAGTTCATGATTTCGATGGCTTCATTGGAATCAATTGAGTCGGATTTTGAGTAGGAAATCCACAGCGTTGGGTTTTCTTTTGAAAGACTTTTCGAAATCATATAGGCTTCAGCACCCAATTCATCGGCACTTGAAACGAAGGTTACGGCAAAATCGTACTCTGTGGAAGGCATTCGTTCATGGTCAATGAGAACACCGTCGGCGATCTCTTCATCAATATCATTTTGAAAATGATCGGGAACATTGAGTGCTAAAATGCGTTTTTGGTCGGTGAGCTTAAGTTTTTTAAATAAGATGTTCATCGAAAATCCTTTGGCAGATTGTTTTGTTGATTACCGTGCTATTGTACACCTAATTTTGGGAATAGAAAAGGGGTATTGTGATATTTGATCTGGACGATTTGATATGCAATCGCTCAAAATTATTCGACACAACATTACCACTGATCTCAGAGTAAAAAAAAAGACCGTAGAAAGCTGAAAAAAAGAGTTTTCTGTAGCTGAAAATCAAAATGGTGCGTCGCTTTGTGTTTTCGTTTGACCATTTTGGAGGAACAAGCGGAACAAACAATTCTCAATGAGCGGGGATTGAATCACTTTTCATACCATTTACTTCCCAATCTGTTACGCAGATCTTGAGACGTCTGTATCAATGAATCGAGGCAAAT
>DYSA01000254.1 GCA_020726425.1 Fibrobacter succinogenes
CGGGGAACAATATTCCGCATTTACCTTCCCGTTACAGCCAATGTGGTTGTAAATAAAGTTGAATCAACAGATATTGTTCGAGGATCGGGAACTATTCTCGTAATCGACGATGAAGAGTTGATTCGCATTACTGCCAGTGCGTTGCTGTTAAACCTCGGTTATAAAGTGATCTGTGCGGAGAATGGTCTTGAAGGGGTGAATACGTTCCGGGAGATTTCCGATGAAATTGATCTCGTCATTCTCGATATGATTATGCCGGTTATGGGGGGCAAAGATGCATTCCTCAAACTTCGAGAAATTGATCCTCGTATTCCAGTGGTAATTGCTTCTGGATTCGCCAAAGAAGAAGAGTTGGCAGAGTTGCGGGCAAGGGGGATCAATGGATTTCTTCACAAGCCATTCCGAAGAATTGAACTTGCAGAAAAAGTCGCCGCTGTGATACGAACACACTAAAAATCAGAGGGAAGTTGCGACACTTCCCTCTTTTGTTATCCCTCTTTTTTAAACTCATTGAACAGATGGGAAAGTTTTTTTCTCTCTTCTCCCGAAAGCACATTCCATCCCGATCGATAAATCATCCGTGCAGTGTCGGTATCGTGAAGTTTGTTGATCAACAGGTCAAAGAGCGGTTGATAAAGGGGAAGGTAATGGGGAAACTCCTGCTGAGCGGATCGGTATAGTTCACTTGCGCGAACATACTCTTGACGTTTCGCCGCAGATTCAGCTTCACTGAGCAGCGGAATCTTTTGGTGATTCGCTGTTCCGGCATAGAGTGATCCCACAGGTTTTCCAACTATTCCTGCAATCATGGGCCCGACTGTGAATCCCAAAACTACCATGAGGAAAATTTCGATTATAGGCATACCAAATCCGATTTGATCTTGGAACTGGTACGTTGCAACCATGGCTATGATTGTTCCTGTCGCGACGATAATTCTTGGTTGGTTTGACTGTTTGTTCATGGGGAACCTTATCTTTTTGATTGATCTCTTCAAAATCCTGAAACTTTTTTTCGTGGCTCTAAAGCTGAGTGTTAAAGGTTGATAAAAACGAGAGAACTTGTTGGGAAATGATCGATAATTCGGAAAATGAGAATTCGAAAACCGTCGATTTGTTGCGAATGAATCAGTATTGGGATAAATGCATAGAATCGTTTTTACTCACAGAGTTCGCAAAAAACGGTGCAGAATCATATTACAACAAGTGCGGTGACGGTGCTGTAAAAAACTCGGAATTTGTCATTTTTGTTCGATAAACTAAGCATGTAATCAGCAGGTTATCGAGATGGGTTCCTGTCTAACAAAATTGACGAGAGGTCGAGTATGAGAAACATTGTATCACGGACAACTGCTTGTATCGCTGTAATAGTTATGACGGCTCAGGCACAGAACATGAAATTTCCTCAGGCTAAAACATTTGCGGGAATGACAAAGCCAAGTCACAGCCAAGCTAAACTCAATGACGATGTAATCAAAGCCTATGAGGAGTACAAAGCCAATCATTTAAAACAGGCGAAAAGCACTAACGGCGGCTATTACATCTATTCAAAAGACACCCACGAAGGATGGAATGTTGTTACGGTATCCGAAGCACATGGTTGGGGTATGGTAATTATGACTCTTATGGCTGGATACGATTCAAAAGCCAAAGAGTATTTCGATGGAATGGTGACGTTCTACAATAACTATCGCGCTACTGGTCGAGGATCGAATTTGATGTCATGGAGAGTTGAAGGAACAGTTGATGTTTCGGAAAATACGAGCAAAAAAGATGGTTCTGCTCTCGATGGAGATATGGATATCGCCTATGCGCTTTTGATGGCTCATAAGCAGTGGGGCGATGCAAAGTATAAAACTCAGGCGATAGAAATTTTGAAAGACATCTATTCAAACGAGATTAATCCGGATACTAAAACGCTTCAGTTGGGCAATTTTGTTCCAAATAATATTACTGAAGCATCTGACAAGTACAGTTATACCTCTGTTGCAAAAAGCAAATACTACCACACTCGCCCTTCAGATTGGATGGGTGGTCATTTGAGAACCTATGCCGATGCGATTGGCGATGGCAAATGGGATGAAGTTGCGGACAAAATCTACGAAGTTTACAACGGTTTTATCGCTAATAGTAGCAATCAGGCTGGAACATCAAAACTGATTTCCGATTTCGTTTACCACGAACAATCTGGAACATGGGCTGTGGAACCGAACTTCCTTGAAGGTCCAAACGATGGATTTTATGCAACAAACGCAAGCCGCGTACCGTGGCGTGTAGCTGCTGATTTTGCTCATTTTCAGAGCGTCAATTCAAAAGCGATGTTGCAGAATTTCAGTTCATTTATTATCAACGCCAGTGGTGGAGATCCGAAAAAAATCTATCCAGGGTACTATCTCAATGGATTGCCATTGACAACAACGTATACATCGCCAGCATTTACTGCTCCGTTTGTGGCCGCTTCTATGGTGAGTGGGAATCAAGATTTTGTTACCAAAGGCTGGGATTATCTTCAGAACAGTTACATGGCCGGTGATGATGCGTTCCAGCGTGCAATTCGCCTTCAGTGTATGCTCCTAATTTCAGGAAACTGGTGGTCATATAACGATGCTCCAACAATCGATAATGGCAACTCTTTCGATACATCAGGAATCTATTTCGATGATTTCGCTGATAGCTATGTGAGCCAGAGTAAAGTTTCAACAGAGTATGGAAAAGAAAAATTCCCCACTGATACAACGGGTAAAGCCAGTGGTTGGTGGTATGTATACGATGCAGGAACGACCGGATCTGTTCAGAACGGTGCGGGAACAACGACTATTACCGATAAGAATGGTGAAGAAATGTTTAACAAAGAGAGCCGTGCTCTCGATGTCAAGTTGAACAAAACCGGTTGTGTTGCGGTAGGTTTCCCCGAGGATAAATATTTTGATTTGTCAGCCATGACGGGATTCACCATTAAAGCGAAAGGAACGAGGAAAATTCGCGTAACCTTTAATACTGACGATTCTGGAACTCCATCTAAAGACAGCTTCTGGGGTGGATTTGGATATGATATAACCCTTGGAGATGCGGTACAAGAGTATCAAATTCTCGCAGATCTTCTCGTGCCTGCGGCATATTCTGAAGAGCAAACGAAGAGTCTGACTTGGAAAAATTTTGGCGCACCGAAAGTAAAAGGAATCACAATTTCTATGGCTGATGAGGCGTCTTCGGGATCTGTTGTACTGAGTAGCATCAAGCTAAACGGGAAAGATATTAAAAACGAAACATTCGGGTATACATCGCCTGTAATAATCGGGCCTGTTGATGGTGTTAATGTTCTTTCGTATGGTGATTGGGGAACTTCTGCGGATACTCTGGGATCAAAAGGTACTCTTGATTTTGCGAAAAATGGTGATAGCATTACAACTGTTACGGCGACAATTGACCGAAAAGCATTCTCTAAACCAGATGCTTATGATACCTATGTGTCGCTTTACGGTTCTTACGATGGCGATTTTAAAAACTTGAAAGCCGTAGAAGTAACGTATAGTGCGGATAAAGCATTTAGATTGGCTCTTCCTATAACGGGCAAGACCGACGAAGATGGTACAGCGCATTTTATAACACTTCCGGCAACCGGATCAGAGACAAAAACGATTTCAAAAGCTCTTTCTGATTTTGCTCAGCCTTCTTGGTGTGAAAAAGACAAAACTACAGCGATGGATCTTTCGTTGGTGTCAGGTGTTACTCTTGAAATTGATTCTGATGCAGCTACAGCGTTGGCGGGTAAAATTGCTATCTCTTCACTTAAATTTGATGGCGCGGCAATTAACAAACCCACATCGATATTTGGTATTGAATTTGGACGTTCGAATACGGTTGGCTTTAGTTCAATCCGTCAGGAAACAGGAATGGTTCACGCTCGGTTGACTCTTCCCCGTGCATCCAACACTAACCTCACAGTGGTGAATATGCAAGGGCGAGTTGTGGCGAACGTGAACCAATCCTTGACGGCGGGGATGAATATGGTGTCGCTTGACATCTCAAATCAGGGATCTGGCGTGTACTTCTTGGTAGCGGAAGGACTGGGAGGTGTGTATCGGCATAAGCTGGTACTGAAATAACAACGTTTCTCTGATGACGAAAAAGGGAGATTTTTTATCTCCCTTTTTTTTATACTATATATATTTCGCTAAAACAGTCCAATATCACGCTTGGGGTTACAGTGATTTTTGCAAAACGTACTATAGTGCTGATTGTTACACTGA